>JBPCVD010000334.1:0-4809 GCA_051010815.1 Rubripirellula sp. | reverse complement strand
AAGGCTGCACCGGGTTCGGCGGCACAGAAGGTCGGTGACCTCTATCGCTCTGTACTCGACCTCGATGCCCGCAACCAAGCGGGAACGAAACCGATTCAGAATTTCCTGGTGCTGATCGGCAAGGTGGAAACCGGCCGCGACCTTGCAGCGGCTTTGGGCACGCTGACTCGCTCAGGTATCTACGGACCGATGGTTCCCTACGTGAATGTCGATGCGCGTGACAGCGACAACTACGCCATTTACATCACTCAGTCTGGACTCACGCTTCCCGACCGCGACTACTACCTGGAAGACGAAGAGCGGTACGTCAAGCTGCGAGCGGAAGCCAAGACTTACATCGCCGACATGCTTCAAAGTGTCGGTGTCGCTAACGCTGCCGCTGCCTCCGAAGCCGTTTTTGCGTTGGAGACTCAACTAGCAGAGGCTCAATGGAGTAAGACCGAGAACCGCGATCCGGAAAAGACCTACAACAAGAAATCAAGCGAAGAGATGCAGGCGATCATGGGAACCTTCCCGTGGACCAGTTTCGCCGATACGAGTGGTATCTCTCGAGAACACGCGTTCATCGTGCGTCAGCCAAGTTACCTGGAATCGCTCGGCAAACTTTTCTCCGAAGTCGATCTATCGGTTTGGAAAAACTACTTGAAGCTGCGAGCGATCGATGGCTATGCGAGCTCACTGAGCGAATCGCTGGAGCGTCGCCACTTCGAATTTCATTCCACAGCGATCAGTGGCGTGACCGAGCAGGAGCCACTCTGGAAACGGGGGGTCAACGTCACCGGCAGCGCTTTGGGAGAACTTGTCGGTCAGCTTTACGTGGAGGAATACTTCAAGCCCGTGGCGAAGGAGCGAATGAATGTGCTGGTGGAAAACCTGAAACGCGCGTTCTCCGAACGAATCACGACTCGTGACTGGATGGGCAAAGGAACCCAAAAGCAGGCATTGGAAAAGCTGTCTCTGTTCACGACAAAGATTGGCTACCCCGACAAGTGGAAAAACTATTCCGACCTTCGCATCGCCTCGCCCATCCTGGCGACCAATTTGATCGCCTCCTCCGAATTCGAAACGCGACTGGAGCTCGACAAGCTTGGTGGTCCCATTGATCGCAATGAGTGGCACATGACCCCTCAGACGATCAATGCTTATTACAACCCCGTGATGAACGAAATTGTCTTCCCGGCAGCCATTCTCCAGCCTCCGTTCTTCAACATGCAGGCCGA
Organism: Rubripirellula sp.; assembly: GCA_051010815.1. GTDB lineage: Bacteria > Planctomycetota > Planctomycetia > Pirellulales > Pirellulaceae > Rubripirellula. The sequence continues at coordinate 3,589 of JBPCVD010000334.1, read as the reverse complement.
CGATGCGGCCAACTATGGCGCGATTGGGGCTGTCATTGGTCATGAACTAAGCCACGGCTTTGACGACAAAGGCAGCAAGTACGACGGCAAAGGCAATCTTCGCAAGTGGTGGACGGAATCGGATCGAGAGGAGTTCGAGCGACGCGCGGAGGGGTTGGTTGCCCAATACGACAAATTTGAACCGGTCCCCGACAACTTCGTGAATGGCAAACTCACGTTGGGCGAAAACATCGGGGACCTGGGAGGGCTGAGCGTGGCTCACAAAGCCTATCGACTTTCCCTCGACGGCAAAGAAGCCCCGGTGATTGACGGTCTGAGTGGCGACCAGCGTTTCTTCCTTGGCTGGGCTCAGATCTGGCGCCGCCTATACCGGGAGCCGGAACTGCTCAAACGATTGGTAACCGACCCACACAGTCCGAGCGAATATCGCGTCAACGGTATCGTTCGAAACATGGACGCGTGGTACGAAGCATTCGGAATCAAAGCGGACGACTTGCTTTACTTGAAGCCAGAAGATCGTGTGCGAATCTGGTAAGAGAGCCGCAGTGCTCAACACAAGGCCTTGGCGTGTCGCACTTCGATGCGGCACATTCGACGCAGAAGCGTAGGCCTGAGTGTGCTCGGGCGTGCTCGGCGACTTGGATCGATGCCGAGGCCGCCGGATCATTCACTCGGGGTCAACCGTGCAGCAGCACACATTCCCGATCGGCCGCCGACTTAGTTCAACTTGGCGTCGCCGACCGATTCACTGCTGATTAAGATTCCAGTCATAGTCCAAGTACGAAACCCCGATGGCACCCGGTTGTTCCGATACCGCGCCGGCCTGTTCCGGTAGCCATCCAGCGATTCGACGCAGTTGTGCAACTTGCCCGTCACCAAAATCTTCGCCAAACCAGTCGAGGATTTCCGACAAGTAGACCTTTTGGTTGCTCGGGTCATAGCGAAAGTTCTGAGACCGCGAAAAGAAATCCTTGGCGTTCGATTCCAATTGCGAGTTAACTTTTTCCGCGACATACGCGCGACGGAGGAGCCGAGGGCACCCAATCGACGCGCACACAATCGCGAAGTGGATCCTTGGCTCGTCCATCTTTCGAAGGATCTCGTGCTCCATGCTGTTCAGCGAAACGGGAACGCCGCCCACATAAAGCTGCAGGTGTTTCCAAATGTTGTATCCCCACAGCTTGGCCGTATGGTTGCGAATGCTCGACGTCGGATACTCCCGAAGGATGCCCCGAATCGTGACTGCGTTGTAGGCGTTGATCCAGAACGCTAATTTCGCCTCCCTCGTCGCGGGCGCGGAACGTCCAGCTGTCGAGAGAAGCGCCAAGTACGCATCCAAAGCCTGCACGTCCGCACGACTCGCCTTCCAGCTCCGATAATTGACCTGGCCCTGATCATTCACATACTTCTGAAGCAATTGATCCCAACCTGAATGGCTGACGTCGTCCATCGACAGGTTCGAACGCGACTGCTTGCCGACGTAAACTTCGTTTCCACCCATGACGTCTCCGGGCTGCAGGATTGCCCCCCATAACAATGCGACGATCAATAGCTTGCTCGAAACGTTGAAGAAAGAAGGATGCATGAGTCGTCTTTGACCGTTCGAAGTTGGCTTCCGTCGCCGTGGAATCCAGAGGGGTGTGCCACCGAACATGGTAGAAGTAGTTCTGATCACGGGGCACCTAAGAATGCGTTTCCCCTTTACCAGACCGCCAGACCGCCAGACGGCAGCGTCGCCAGATTTCGACGTGATTGCGGTGGTCAACGAGCCGATCTAGCAATTCTACTGTAGCCGACTCGCAACGCTGAACGGACAAACACATGACCCCTCCCGACGATCCAACTGAACCCAGCGAGCAGGAGATGCAGCAAGATGCCTCGAACGCTGTTCCGCCAAGCGGAGCGAAACGATTCGCAAAGCCGCTGATTCTGCTGGCAATCGTCTCTCTGGCGGCTTTTCTATTGTGGCAATTCGGCGAATACGTTCGCCTCGACTACCTTGCGACCAAAGAGGCCCAGTTGCGATCGTTTCAGGCCGATCATCCTGTGCTCGTGTACGGAGTTGCGTTTCTGGTCTACGTGATCGTGACCGGTCTGTCACTGCCCGGTGCCGCTGCGTTGACCCTGACCTACGGCTGGTACTTCGGATTCACGCCGACATTAATTCTGGTTAGCTTTGCCTCCACGGCGGGCGCCACGATCGCCTTCATGACTAGTCGGTATTTGCTTCGTGATAGCGTTCAGTCTCGGTTTGGCCCTCGCCTCCAATCGTTCAATGAACACCTGGAGGAAGAGGGCGCCTTTTACTTGTTTACTCTTCGACTGATTCCGGTCGTCCCGTTCTTTGTCATTAACCTAGTCATGGGTTTGACACCGATCAAAGCAAGAACGTTCTGGTGGGTCAGCCAAATCGGAATGTTTCCGGGGACCGCCGTCTATGTATATGCAGGTTCAAGCGTTCCCAACCTGGGTGAATTAGCAGAGCACGGCGCGGGTGCGATTTTCTCGCCGATTCAGCTTCTGCAGCTCTTCATCGCTTTCGCTCTGCTTGGCCTTTTCCCGCTCATTGTGAAACAAGTTTTGAAACATTTTTCGCGGGACCCAGCAGCAGTACCCACCGAATGAACGCATCTCAACTATCCGCATCGACGGACGAAAAACCCATGTCTCAAATGATTCAATTGCAGCCGTACGACGAGTTCAATCAAGAGCTCGAATCCAATGTTCATCCACCCGACTGGGTCAACCCGACGCCTTCGGGACGTTACAACCTGGTCGTCATTGGCGGCGGCACGGCAGGTTTAGTCTCGGCCATGGGGGCTGCCGGACTCGGTGCAAAAGTGGCGCTGATCGAACGCGATCTGTTGGGCGGCGATTGCTTGAACGTGGGCTGTGTCCCTTCCAAAGCACTATTGAGCGCAGGCCGCGCAGCCGCCGCGGTCCGCGACGCTCGAAAGTTTGGTGTCCATGTCCCCGACGGTACGCGAGTCGACTTTTCGGAAGTCATGGAGCGAATGCGACGACTCCGATCGGGGATCAGTCCTCACGACTCGGCGAAACGGTTTCGAGAGGCTGGGATTGACGTCTTTATCGGCAGCGGAAAGTTCGTCAGTGCTAACCAAATTCAGGTTGGCGATGACACCCTCGACTTCAAGAAAGCCGTGGTGGCGACCGGGGCGCGCGCGGCCAACCTTTCGATTCCTGGATTCGTCGAGACCGACGTGCTGACCAACGAGTCGGTCTTTTCGCTCACCGAATTACCGAAACGCCTCGTCGTGATCGGTGGCGGACCAATCGGTTGCGAAATGGCTCAAGCGTTCGCACGCTTCGGATCGGAAGTCACTCAGGTTGAGAAATCTGACCACGTGCTCCCGCGTGAGGAGACCGACGCCGCAATGCTCGTCCAAGCGTCCCTGGAACGCGATGGTGTCCATGTTCTGACGCAAGCGAAAACGGTCCACCTTGAGCAAGACGGGGACCAAAAGACGGTCACGATTGAGCGAGAGGGCAAACGCGAGAAACTCGATTGCGACGCAGTGCTGGCCGGCATCGGACGAACACCCAACGTGAACGATATGGGGTTGGAAGC
>JBPCVD010000333.1:0-3164 GCA_051010815.1 Rubripirellula sp. | reverse complement strand
GGGACGCACTTGGACGCCCCAATTCACTTCTACGAAGACGGAAAATCGGTAGACGAATTATCGATCAATCGGCTGATGGGAGAGGCAGCCGTGATCGATGTGACGGCCGCATGTCGCAACGATCCCGACTATCAAGTGGGTGTGGGAGACCTGCGTCGCTGGGAGGAAACGGAAGGGCGTCAGTTAATCGACGTGATCGTGCTGCTCAATACCGGCTACGCAAAAGCTTGGCCCGATCGCAAAGAGTATCTCGGTACCGATCAACTTGGACCGGATGCGGTCGCCCAGCTACATTTTCCCGGGCTGGCGCCCGAAGCCGCCCGCTGGCTCTGCGAACATCGCTCCATCAAGTCGATTGGCATCGACACCGCAAGTATCGACTATGGTCAGTCAGAGCGGTTTCAAAGTCACGTGACGCTCTTCAAACATGGGGTCCCCGCGTTCGAGAATGTGGCAGACATGAGCGAGTTGCCGGCGGCAGGATCGACGGTGATCGCCCTACCGATGAAGATTGGCGGTGGATCGGGAGCCCCCGTACGTATTTTGGCCATCCTTCCTTCCTCCTGATCATGCTGCGGAAGAACACGTCGTCCCAAGCCGTCCGTCTGGTCAAGGATTCCGAAACTGCTGAAATCGACGAACTCGAGTACTCGGCAAAAATGGAGGACTCGGAGTCGACTCGCGGCACTGCGCTTCGAGCAGTTAATGAGTAGGATGATCTGCATCCATCCCACCCCTTCTCCTGATTTGTCGCGGAGCTCCTTTCATGCGCACGACCTCGTCGTTTCGAGTCTTGCTTGTCGCGCTTCTTCTACTGAGTTGGGTTCCGACGATCCGGGCCGATTCGGTCGCCAGTGATCATGCGAAGGTTCAAGCGCTCCTTCGAATTCCCAAAGCAACCCTCGAAAACTATCCGCATCAGTCGGAGGTTGTGCGACGTCACCTCCATCGCTTGCTGCAAACTTCACCCAGCGAATTCGTCGCGATTGTGGATCAGCTCGATGTTCCTGGTGAATCAGAAGCTCTGCAAAGCATCATGCTGGACCCCGACAGCGGTCAGGCCGGAATTGATGCAACGAGTTTGCTGATGCGATTCGGACATTCGGAGGTGCTGGAAACGGCATTGCAGAACTCAGACGACCAGCGTGCCGCCGCTGCGGCCACCGCGATCGGATTTGTCAACTCGAAGGATGCGGCCAGTCTTCTGCGACCGATCATGGTCGACACGAAACGGCATTCAACGGTCCGCTCTGCCGCCGCATCGGCGTTGGGTCACAGTTGGTACGGACAGCAGATCCTACTTAAGCTTGCTCGCACGAATCAGGTTCCCGAAGACGTCCGATTCGAAATCAGCAACGCCCTACTCGGCTCGTGGACAAAAGAGATTGCGAAAGAAGCGAAGGAGTTGAAGAGTTTGGTTTCGCCCGCTGCAGCGTCTAGTGAGCCGATCCCACCGATCAACAAGCTGATTCAGATGCGTGGCGATGGCAAGGAAGGCAAGAAGGTTTTTGAGACGGTTGGCACTTGTTCCAAATGCCACAAAGTTCGCGGTGAGGGCAAGGAGGTCGGACCAGATCTCTCAGAGATCGGCAGCAAACTTTCCCGTGCTGATCTGTACGTCAACATTCTCAATCCCAGCGCAGCCGTCAGTCACAACTTCGAAACCTACGCATTGTTGACCGTCGATGGAGCGGTCATCACTGGCATCCTGATTAATGAAACAGAGAAAGAGGTCACGTTACGGACCGCGGATGCTGTGCTGAAAACTGTTCCGGCCGACGAAGTGGAACAGCTGAAGAAGCAGTCAGCATCTTTGATGCCTGCCGACCTTCAAAAGAACATGAGCGTGCAGAATCTACTCGACTTGGTCGACTACCTCGTACTCCTGAAGAAGGCTGACGAAACGCCGTTCCATGTCCTAGCTTCGGAGCCTTCGGGTGGACAAACGACCGTCGATAGTCGCGACGCCGCAGATGCCGTCGGCGCGCTCGATGTCGCACCAGGAGTCGTCGCCCAATTGTTTGCCGCCGAACCGCAGATGCTGAGTCCGACCAGCATTGATGTTGACCACCTTGGTCGTGTCTGGGTCTGCGAGGCCGTCAATTACCGCCACTTTCGTAATCCGTATAACGTCGAACGTACCGAAGGCGATCGTATCCTCGTATTGGAGGACACCGATGGCGATGGCAATGCAGATCAATCGACGGTCTTCTATCAGGGGACCGATATCGATTCGCCCCATGGCATCTGCGTGCTTGGTGATCGAGTGATTGTCTCAGCAGGCGACCGCGTGATCTCGTTCCGTGATTCCGACGGAGATCTGAAACCGGATGAAAAAACGCTGCTGTTCACTGGAATCTCTGGTTTGCAGCACGACCATGGCATTCACTCCTTCATGCCTGGCCCTGATGGAAAGCTCTACTTCAATTTTGGCAACGAAGGGAAGCAACTTCTCACGGGCGACGGTAAGCCAGTCATTGATCTTGCTGGCAACGTGGTCAACGATTCACGGAAGCCCTATCAGCAAGGCATGGTATTCCGCTGCAACCCCGACGGCAGCGATGTCGAAACACTCGGATGGAATTTCCGAAACAACTGGGAGGTATGCATTGACTCCTTTGGCACTCTGTGGCAATCCGACAATGACGATGACGGAAACCGTGGCGTGCGCATCAACTATGTCATGGAGTATGGAAACTATGGCTATCGCGATGAGCGGACCGGTTCGACGTGGAATACGAAACGGATCGGCATGCGAGACGAAATTGGCGAACGACATTGGCATCTCAATGATCCCGGTGTGATTCCCAACTTGCTGCAAACCGGTGCCGGATCACCGACGGGAATTACCGTTTATGAAGGCGACCTACTTCCGGTTGAATGGCGCAACCAAATGATTCATTGTGACCCGGGACCCAATATCGTTCGTGCTTATCTAGTTCAGAACGACGGTGCTGGATATCAAGCGGAAATGAGGACGCTCATGCAGGGCACGCGGGACCAGTGGTTCCGACCGGTCGACGTCTGCACGGCACCCGACGGTTCGCTAATCGTTGCGGATTGGTACGACCCGGGCGTGGGCGGACATCGCATGGGCGACTCCAATCGAGGACGGCTGTTTCGCCTCACCGTTGATGCTCACCGTCAGTACCGTGTGCCCCAAA
>JBPCVD010000332.1:0-20531 GCA_051010815.1 Rubripirellula sp. | reverse complement strand
TCCTCACGCTTGTCGGGCCTGGGAGTGAGGTCACTGCGCTGCCAGGTTCGCCGGCGACGTTGTCAGGATCGGTTGCGTATCTGAATGAGGGAGACACCGTCACCGTTGATTGGGGTGACGGATCGGTTGAAATGCTTGACGCCAGCTCCATCGACACAGTGTTCGATTCGTTCGCTGCAGAACACACCTATGCGGAGCAGGGCATTTATGAAGTCGTTGTGACCGTCGCCGACAGTGATGGAAGTGATACCGAAGCAGTGGATGCTGTTATCAGTGGCATCGGTCTCGGCGATGACGGCGTCCTTCAAGTGGTGGGGACGGCGGGCAATGACAAAGTATTCTCAGGTGCCTTCTATAATAAGGTTTGGGTCCTTGCGAAACTTGATGGTGTTGGATGGCAAGGCAAGTGGCTGAAGGCGTCCGATGTGACCTCTTTGGATCTCACGCTCGGTGCGGGTGATGACTTCGCGAAGGTGTCGAAGCGACTCCATTTACCTGCAACCATTGTTGCTGGTGGTGGTGATGACGTTATCATCGGTGGCTCCGGCGATACGACCGTCTTTGGCGGTGCTGGAAGTGACATTCTGATCACGCGTGGCGGTAACGATCTGCTCAACGGCGGCGAAGGATCAGACGTTCTTTCCGCCGGCGGTGGTGTTGACGTGCTTGATGGTCAGGACGGTGCTGACATATTGATCGGTGGTCTGGATGCCGACACGTTGTTGGATTCGTCGGGTGACGACATTGTGATTGGTGGCACGACGATCTACGATCGCAATATCTGCGCCCTCCGCAAGCTCATCGGCGTCTGGTCTTCTGACCAGAGTTTCGCGCAGCGAGTTGCTGCGATCGAGTCAGGATCTCAGTCCAGTGGCGTACGCTTGGAAGCGGGCGTCACGGTCTTCGATGATGGCACCGTCGACACGTTTGGAACCAACGAATTGGGTGACCATGATTGGTTCTTCGCCGATGTCGCAGAAGAGACTGGTGCGAGTACGGACGACGTGGTGTCCGAACTGTAAATGAGTTGAAACCAATCTGTTGAGACATGGCCGATGCTGGGTGAACCAGCATCGGCCTTTTTAATGCGCTTCGACGTTTCGTTCCCCCGACGGCAGCGCGACAAATCGGTATGTGCCTCCACGCACACCGCGCGCCGATGGATTTGCTCACGAGGGCGAAACACGCGTTTCAATTGCTAAGACTGATGCGGTCGGAACTGCCACGCTGGCTCACGGTGATCGGTTGCGATTGGCATACCGGTTGCACCTCCATTGAACCCAGAAAGAGGAGGTGCTGTGATGATGGTTACATCGACCACCAAACGTCGCGAGATGATCCACTGGTTCTGGTTGTGGATGCTCGCTGGGATCGCTATCTCGGTTATTTCTGGACGCACTGCCGGCCAAGAGAGCCTGCCGTTGCTTCCGCCGCCGGAGCTTCCGCAGTCGGTCATGCCGATGCCGAATGTCGATCATCCCGAATGGTTCCACTACCCCGAAGAGGAGGTCTCGCCAAACGAAGTTTCACTGAACGATGTCCTGCGTTTCAATGAGAGTGGAGAGCACAAGCAAGCGGTGATCGCATGGCGACACTTGCAAACGCTTCCCCATTCGGAGACTTGGAAGCAAGTGGGGCTGGGCGTTGCTTACCTGCGTCTTGAGAAGTCGGACCAAGCTGTGGAATGTCTCACGTTGGCGATCGAGCTGGACCCGACCAACGCCGTGGCGGAGTACTTCCTTGGCCGCGCGGACCAGCAGCAGGGACGTGACGTGCCGTTCTGGTATGAGCGTGATCAGCATTCTCCGTTTCGACTGGCATCCCACCGAAGTGATCGGCGGGAAGACGTCGCGCCGCGACAACAGCCCGATCGCTCGTTCTTGCCCCATTTTCGAAATGACAAGTTTGACTTGAAAGCACGCGAACACTTTCGCCGTGCCGTCGAGCTCGCAAAGAAGTGCAACCTCGATGCGATCATCGACGTCGTGCCGTCGCGGCAGCCAAGGATACAGCTGACGAGTCAAGGAGCCGACACTCCGGGGATCACCGTTCGGCAATTGCTCGCGTCGTTTCATGAAGTCGATTTCGTTGAAAAGGCTCAGCGTGAGATTGACGTTCGTGTGGCCGCACCGGCGACGGCAGGAGAAGCGACCGCAGGGGAATCGTCCACGAGCGTGGTTGGCTGGTGAGATTCTTGATGGGAAAGTAATTCAGAGTGCGGTCACTCTGAATTCGCAAACCGTGAATCTTGAGAAGCATGTGAGTCTTGGTTGGCACATGCTTTTTTCTTGCGCGCGCCCCTCAGGTCGCCCGATTGGGCCGAGTCTGGCGGGGGGAATACCGCCCCGCTATAATTCTGCCACCGAGAGACCAGCCCCAGAGCTCGCCTCTCCTTGTCTTAACCATTTCTGACGGAGTTTCGCGATGGGTCTGTTCGACATCCTACGTAACGAGTTGATCGATATCGTCGAGTGGATCGACGATTCCCATCACACGCTGGTATGGCGATTTCCAAGACATCAGAACGAGATCAAGAATGGTGCTCAGCTGATCGTCCGGCCTGGTCAGATCGCGGTGCTCGTTTCCGGCGGTGAACTGGCGGACGTCTATCAGCCAGGCCATTACGAGTTGTCGACGCCCAACATGCCGATCTTGTCGACGTTGCAAGGCTGGAAATACGGTTTCGAGAGTCCCTTCAAGGCGGAAGTCTATTTTGTCAGCACGAAGCAGATCACGGACCTGAAGTGGGGCACACCCAACCCAATCATGCTGCGAGATCCCGAGTTCGGCCCGATTAGAATTCGGGCGTTCGGCACGTATTCACTTCGGGCCGTTGATGGAAAAGCATTGCTAAAGGAATTGGTTGGCACCAATGCCGAGTTTTCCGCCGATGACATCACCGAGTTGTTGCGATCGATCATCGCTTCCTCCTTCGCCGACCTGCTGGGCAAGCTTCAAGTCCCCGCACTCGACTTGGCGGCCAAGTACACCGAGTTGTCGGAGGCCTTGCGGCATGAGGTCGTGGAACGAATCGACGATGAGTATGGGCTCGATTGTCCGCAGCTTTTCATCGTCAATGTTTCGATGCCGGAAGCCGTCGAAAAGGCGCTCGACACCCGCACAAGCATGGGTGTGATCGGAAACATGGACAAGTTCCAGCAGTATCAGATGGGGCAAGCCATGACGGCTGCAGCCGAGAATCCTTCGGGCGGCGGCGCCGCCGAAGGCATGGGGCTTGGAATGGGGTTCGCCATGGCCAACCGGATGATGCCGGGTGCGGGCGGCGCGGCGACTCCGGCAGCAGGCGGAGCTCCACCACCACCGCCGCCGGTGGAGCAATGGCATGTTACCGCCAACGGTCAGACGAGCGGCCCCTTCAGCATGCAGCAGCTCGTGGCCGCGATCTCGTCGGGCCAGGTCACACAAGACACACTCGTCTGGTCCGCCTCGCTACAGGGCTGGATGGCCGCAGGGCAGGTGCCAAAGCTGGCGACGTACTTCCAGTCGGCGACACCACCACCGCCTCCACCACCTGCACCTTAGTCACGGTTCGTCTCTCGTCCGCATTCGTTCGAAGTAGGTCACACACTTCCCAATATGACCGCGAGTCCCATCGCCAAGCGTACGGTTCCCCCTGTCCTTGGGACGGGTATGGAGTGGGTCATCGATGCGTTTGATTGCGATTGCGAACGTTTGCGTGATCTCGACTTGGTGCGTGAGATTTGTGACCAGGTGATTCAGGATCTCGGCCTGAAGGTGTTGGGTGACCCGATGTCGCATCGGTTTGGTGGTCCTGGTGGCGTGACGGCGTTGTACATGCTGACGGAATCACATTTGGCGTGTCATACGTATCCTGAATTCTGCATGGCGACGTTCAATCTGTACTGTTGTCGGGTGCGACCGGAATGGGATTGGAGCGGTCATCTTCAGCGAATATTAGGAGCGGGACGTGTTGAGACACGGCAGATCGCTCGCGGTTTGGCCATCGATCCACTCGGCCGTGGTGTTGCGGAAACCGATGTCCGAGATGAATCAGACAAGCCGGGAGGAATGCAATGAAGCGACGTTCAGCTTCCTGCCCATCATGTGGTGCTCCGATGCAATTCAGCATCGGTGCGATGGTTTCCGTTTGTGACTTTTGCCATTCGGCGATTGCCCGGACTGACAAAGACGTCGAAGACTACGGCAAGGTCGCTGACCTCGTAGAGACTTCGAGCAAAATGCGCCGCGGCCTGACGGGCACATTCAACAAGAAGCAATTTACCGTCGCGGGGCACGTGCAATACAAACACCCCGCGGGTGGCGTTTGGGATGAATGGTACCTGGCGTTTCCGGGTGGAAAATGGGGTTGGCTCGCAGAGGCTCAGGGAAAGACCTACCTGATGTTTCAGCGCAAGCTGACCAGTCAAATCAAATTGCCTGCCTTCGAAGAGATGGAAGTTGGTCAAGCGGTGAAGCTTGGTGACACCGAGTTCACGGTGATGGAACAAAGCACGGCTGAGTCGCTCGCCGCTGAAGGCGAGATTCCCTGGGCGTTTCGATCCGGCGCCGACCATCGCTTTGCGGACCTGGAAGGCCCAGGCGGCGTTTTTGCGACCTTCGAGTACAGCCGAGAACCGTCCGCCTACGTCGGCAAACAGATCTCTCTCGAAAGCCTGAACCTGGAAGGACAGGGATGGCAGCTTGAGGAAGACAAGATTTCCGTCGATGCATCGAACTTGAATTGCCCCAACTGTGGTGGCCCGCTCGCGTTGAGGGCACCGGACCAAACGCTGCGAGTGACCTGCCAGAATTGCAATTCGCTGCTCGACGCCAACAATGGCAAACTGACGTATCTGAAGACGCTCAAGACCAAGGAGCAGATCCGTCCAACGCTTCCGCTGGGCAACGAGGGAACGCTGTTCGGTACCAAATACACGGTGATCGGTTTCCTGCGTCGCTATGCAACGTACGCCGGAAAGATGTACCCGTGGGACGAGTACTTGCTTTACGAGCCGAGCGTCGGATTTCGCTGGTTGGTGTACAACGATCGACACTGGTCCTTCGTGGCACCCACCAAGCAGCAGATCAAGGATCGTCCGAAGTCAGCCAAGCAGATTTATTACGACGGCGAGAACTTTCGACTTTATGATCGTGGCATCGCCTACGTCCGCTATGTTTTGGGCGAGTTCTACTGGAAGGTTGAAGCTGGCGAAAAAGTGCGTACGGCAGATTTCATAGCGCCGCCACGAATGCTCTCCTTCGAATGGTCCGACACCGAAAAATCAAGAGAGTTGATTGCGTCCGAAGGGGTCTACGTGCCCACGCCGATGATCGAGAAAGCGTTTGGCAGAAAAAACCTGCCACGGTCCTTTGGTGTCGGTGTGATCCAGCCGGGGCCATGGTTCGGTTGGGGCGTCTTCTTGCTATGGCCTTTCTTCGTCGTCGTGCTGATGATCGTCTACAGCTTGTATGCCAAGACTGGAGCAGCGGGTTCCGATCCTTGGCTTTGTTTCTACGGAATCTTGTTTGTCTCTGGCATCCCAGCGGCAATTATCGGCTACCGCATGGCATTCGAGATGAAACGTTGGGAAAACAGTGACTATAGCCCTTACGCCACGGAGTAATGAAAAGTGAATTCAAAATCGGTGTGGTTCATGGGCTATCTCGCTTTTGGCATCTGCGTCTGTTTATGGTTTGGTGTCGCTGCCGCGAAAGGGTGGCGTGCGCCTAATCTTGGTCTGTTGGAAGGTTCCTCTGGTGGACGTTCTTACGGTGGTTCTTGGGGAGGAGGAAAATAGTGCTGACCAATCAAAGCTCACTGCTCGATTCGTTGTCGTTGTTCGCACAGGCGAATGAGCCCAGCCAATTGGCCATCATGGGTGGCCACCTGTTTGCGGCGATCGTGTTCTCGATTGTCGGGATCGTCGTGTTTTTTCTGGTGCTCTTGTTGATGGATAAGGTGACGCCTTTTTCGATCATCAAGGAGATCATTGAAGAGCACAATCAGGCCGTCGCGACCATTGTGGCGGCGATCGTTGTTGGTATTTCGCTGATTATCGCGGCCGCGATCCTTGGCTAGTCGACAGCGGATCCATCCTTGATCAATCGTGCTCCATTATTCCTGCTGTACCTGAACGTGCTGGCGGTCGCCACGTGCGGATTGGTGTACGAGCTGATCGCGGGAACGCTTGCAAGTTATTTGCTGGGAGACTCTGTCACTCAATTTTCGCTCGTGATTGGCGTCTATCTGTCGGCGCTGGGCGTCGGGGCATGGTTGTCACAATACATCGAGGAGAAGCTCGCGCGGACCTTTATCGAAGTGGAGCTTGCGTTAGCTTTGATCGGAGGGTTGTCGGCTCCGCTGCTCTTCATCGCCTTTGCATGGTTGCAGTGGTTTCAGCTTGTGCTCTTCGGCATGGTCTTTGTGATCGGCGTCCTAGTGGGACTCGAATTGCCGCTGTTGATGAGGATTCTGAAGGAACATTTGGATTTCAACGATCTCGTTTCACGAGTGTTGACGTTTGACTACATCGGGGCGCTGATCGCATCTTTGTTGTTTCCGATTTTGCTGGTGCCCTACCTCGGGCTGATGCGAACGTCGCTGGTTTTCGGGTTGGTGAATGCGCTTGTGGGGCTCTGGGGGACATACCTGCTCCGGCCACTGCTGACGCAACGCAACGTGTCAGGTCTACGCGGGCGAGCGTTTTTGTGCGTCGGTCTGCTGGTCGTCGGCATTGTCAAAGCGGACACATTAACGACTTGGACCGAGGAAGTGATCCTTGGTAACTCAATCGTGTACGCGAAGCAGACGCGATTCCAGCGGATTGTGGTGACGCAGAATCCTCAAGGGTTTCAGCTGTTTCTCAATGGCCATTTGCAGTTCAATTCGGCTGACGAATATCGCTATCACGAGGCGCTTGTTCACCCTGCGATGCTTTCCGCGAGTCAGCCAAAGCGAGTCTTGGTGCTCGGTGGTGGGGATGGTCTCGCTGTCCGCGAGATATTGAAGTACGACTCCGTCGAATCGGTCACTTTGGTCGACATCGATCCTGGGATGACGGAACTCGCTCGCGATCTTGCGCCGCTTCAGGAGCTCAATGACCAGTCGCTTTCACAACCAGAGGTGACGGTTGAGAACACCGATGCCTTCGCTTGGATTGGCGAACCGCGAGAGCCGTTTGATGCAGTGATCATCGATTTTCCTGATCCCGGCTCGTACTCGGTGGGCAAGCTCTACACCACTTTCTTCTTCAAGATGCTTCGCCGCGTTCTAGCACCCGATGCGGTCGTCAGTATTCAATGCACCTCGCCGCTGGTGGCAAAACGCTCTTATTGGTGCATCATCAGTTCCATGGAAGCGGCGGGCTTTTCGGTGCGACCTTATCATGTCGCAGTCCCGACGTTTGGCGTCTGGGGATTTGCATTGGCTGGGGCAAGAGAGGATCTGCTCTATCCCGCGTCGATCGAATCGTTTTCCGGTGAGTTGCGGTATTTGAATGCAGAGATGATGGAGAACCTGTTCGATCTGCCGCTTGATATCCAGCGTGTGGAGACGGAACTCAACCAACTCAATAACCAGATTCTGGTCCGATACTACGACCAGGAATGGGGTGGGCGAGAATAGCATGCTCAGTCGTCGAGAACTGCTCACCGCGTTTCTTGGTTCGCAGGTGGCGCACTTGGCTGGTTGCGCTCGGCCTTCGCTTCCGCCCGAAGGGGAACTCATTCGCACGCGGTTTGCGATGGGGCATCAGATCCGAGACGCAGTCGCGATCGAAACGCCGAGCGATTTTCAGGATGTCGGGGTAACCATTGTTGGTGGCGGCATGGCCGGGCTTTCGGCCGCATGGCGTTTGAAGCAGGCTGGATTCGAGGACTTTGTGTTGCTTGAGTTGGAGGACACGGTGGGCGGGACCGCGCGGAGCGGAAGTCGCGGTCGGTTTCAGTTTCCCTGGGGCGCGCATTACATCCCTGCACCAATGCCGCACAACCAGGGGCTGATTCAACTCTTTGACGAGATGGGAATTGTCGAGCGTGTCCTGGACGATGGAACGCCCATCATCGGGGAGCAGTTTCTTTGTCGAGATCCAGAAGAGCGAGTTTTCTACGATGGCCGATGGTACGAGGGTTTGTACCCCTACGAAGGAGCGAGCGAGCAGGATCTGAGCCAGCTTGGCGAGTTTCAGCAGGAGATCAATCGTTGGGTCGACGCGCGCGATGAAACCGGCCGTCGTATGTTTGCCGTTCCGATGTCGACGGGTTCCGACTGCGCGCGGGTACGTGAGCTGGATCAAATGTCGATGGCAGCTTGGATGGACCAGCACGGATGGGATTCAAAGCGATTGCGATGGCTGGTCGACTATTCTTGTCGCGATGATTACGGATTGACGCTTGATGGGGTGAGCGCCTGGGCAGGAGTCTTCTATTTTGCGGCACGAGTGTCACAGGCGGGTGACGATTCGCAAAGCGTCATCACTTGGCCAGCCGGAAATGGCCAGGTCGTCGAGCATTTGGTAAGTCGCGTCGAAAACCAGGTTCGGCCAGGCGTTGGCGTCTTTCGCATCCATCAACCTGAGGGCAGTTTGGCTGCGGAGGTGATCGGTCTCGATGCGAAGTCGGGAAAATCGGTTGGCTATCGGAGCGATCAAGTGGTTTTTGCGGCTCCACAAATGTTGACGAAGTATGTGATCACAGGGGATCAGACGCCCCGGGACGTTTCGCAGTTTCAATATGGATCGTGGTTGGTCGCGAACATCCATCTGCGAGATCGCCCTCACCAGAACGGATTTTCCATGGCTTGGGACAACGTTCTCTTCGGCTCAAAGTCGCTTGGGTACGTCGCGTCCACTCACCAGTCGGGTGCCGATTTTGGTCCCACCGTGCTGACGTGGTACTACCCTTTCGCGGATGTTGATCCAAAGATCACACGCAATCAGATGTTGGCGCTCTCTTGGGAAGAGTGGGTCGATCTTGTCCTCACCGACTTGCGAACCGCTCACCCCGATATCGATGACTACGTAGATCGCGTTGATGTGATGTGTTGGGGGCACGCCATGATTCAACCGCGTCCTGGGTTTATTTTTGATCCGAGTCGAATCGCAGCCGCCGAAAAGGCGGGTGCAATTCACTTTGCCGGAACGGACTTAAGCGGGATCGCGTTGTTCGAGGAAGCATTTTTTCATGGAGTCCGCGCCGCGGAGGAAGTGATGGATGCAAGAGACTACGCTTATCGTCCGCTGGGACTTTCTCCGAGGACGTGAGGCTATGGCCACGACGGTTGTAACCAAAGATCAAGATTCACCGACGCCGTGGTTGTTTTCGCCGGCGGTCGACCTCTGGACCTTTCTGGGCAGCGCGTTGTTAGCGCTCGGCCTGTTAGCGATCGGAGCGCCCCTGGGACTGCTCGAATCCGAGACGCCTGATTGGATGTGGATCGGCGCGATCTTGATGATCGATGTCGCACACGTTTATGCGACGGGTTTTCGTGTCTATTTCGATCGAGTGGAATTGCGTCGTCGTCCCTGGTTGTATGCGCTAACGCCAATCCTGGCGTACCTCATCGGTCTGGCCGTTTACTCCGAAGATCACGTTTGGTTTTGGCGAGTCCTGGCCTATCTCGCTGTCTTTCATTTCGTCCGGCAGCAGTATGGTTGGGTGGCGCTTTATCGATCGCGAGGTGGGGAAACGAGCCGACTCGGATTTTGGATTGATGCCTCCGCCATCTACATGGCAACGATCTTTCCGCTCATTCACTGGCATTCCCATTTGCCGAGAAACTTTTGGTGGTTTCTTGAGGGCGATTTCCAAACGTTGCCAGGCATCATTGAGACCATTGCGGAACCGTTCTACTGGCTGGCCTTGACCGCCTACGCTTGTCGCGCCGTCTATCGCGGCGTCGCGTTGGGGCAGTGGAGTCCCGGGAAGGACGTGGTCGTCGTGACAACCGCGGTTTGCTGGTACATCGGCATCATCACGTTCAACTCGGACTACGCGTTCACCGTTACCAATGTCATCATCCATGGTGTTCCTTACATGGTGCTTGTCTATTGGTACCGATGTGTTGGGCCTGCGAAGCGACCGGTGAGGCACTTTCCAAAAATCGCAACATTTCTTGGCGTGATTTGGATGTTGGCGTACATGGAAGAGTTCATGTGGGACTGTGGAGTCTGGCATCAGCGCGGCTGGCTGTTTGGTGCGAGCTGGTCGCTTGGTGATCTGGAGATGTACCTGGTGCCACTGTTGGCGGTGCCTCAAATCACGCACTATGTGCTCGATGGTTTTATCTGGAGACGGAGCGCGCGAAGAAATCTAGGGCAGACTTGAAAAGTCGCACGTTGTTTCGAGGCGGTTGACCGATTGAGACGGTTTTGTCAGTCCCGTTTGCGCCCGTTCGCAAAACGCCGTTTGGTCCTGCAATAATTCTCGCCGTTGCTTGACTCTGGCCGTGCGTACTACATGTTTCTGTTGGATGCGCATTAGCACCACTCCTGCACGGGGGAAGGTGTACCGCTTCACTCTCACATTGTGTGGGACTCTGAAAGGTTCTCCGAAATGGCAAACCAGCTGCGAGGCTGGGACGCAAAGCCACGGGTCTCTTCGAGACGGCCGAGCTACCGAAGTCGAATCTCAATAGACAGCAATGTTGCATTTTCGCCACATGGTGAAGATTGACACGGCTGGGGAGAGTCCCATGCATCAACCTAGAATTCTTGTTGCCGACGACAGTCGAACAATCCGCGCACTCGTGCGTCGGACGTTGGCGGCAGCTGGGTACGATGTCATCCTCGCTGCCGACGGTAAAGAAGCCGTTCAACTGGCGCGGCGGGATCAGCCCGATCTGGTCATCCTGGACATTCAGATGCCGGAAATGGATGGCTACGCAGCCTGCGACCAAATCCTTGCCATGCAAGACCGATGTCGCGAATTGCCGATCATCTTTCTCACCAAGGAAACGGCCAAGCACCTCGCTGCCTTGGGGAATGAACTTGGCGCGTACCTGCAAAAGCCCGTGGGTGACGAGACGTTGCTGACGACCGTGCGGTCTCTTCTGCAGACAACCTCAACACCAAATTGTGGGGAGGCCATCTGATGCACGCTCGACAACCAGATGTTCCAGAATCGTCCAACAGCATGATCGATAGCATGTCGGACGAGGTGAAAACTCAGGGCCAACCGCAGACGATGCGACAGGCAAAGACAGAACTTCACGAGTTCTTGACTCATACACGATTGCGGATTCGTGCGATCGCACAATCCGTGGCGGAATTCAATGCAATCGCTGATGCAAAGGCAGTCGCCAGGCAACAGGCGGAACAGGACGAGCTAGAGCATCTGCGTCGAATCGCAGAGGAGAAAAGCACCTTCGATCAAAACGCTCGCACGCAGCCACGTGTGTCGGATGCGGGTGCCGGTTCAAGCAACCCCGTTGGATCTCGCATCGATGATGATCCGCGCGACGGAGGCGACGTGCGTGAGACTCAGATCGAAGAGATTCTTCACGATCGAGCCGCTAGCCAAGTTTCACCGAATGTCTCCGCAGTGATCGCCGAATCTCTTGCGGTAACGAGCGTGCTGCAAGAAGAAGATGGAGTCCCTTCCATGGTCGATCCGGCCATCGCAAGGCAAGAGTTAGCCACCAGTTCCCCTTTGACCTCCGATGGTGTCGATCCATTGGAGCGGCTCAACGCGATCAAGCAGCGTTTAGCAAAGCAAATCGAAAACTCCTGAATTCTCAGGCGTTCCTTATCCACCGTCATTCGACGAAATCAATATGACCACGACGACCCTGAACGCCAGCGGCGCGATTGCAACGCTTGCTGCCCACTCGGATTCTGACAAACATTGCGTGTTTCTTAGCGGCGCTGCTTGGTTCTCCGTACCAGCGGTTGCTGTTCGAGAAATCACGATCGCGCCTCCGCTAGTGAAGGTCCCGGAAAGTGACAAGTCGCTGGCAGGATTGTGTCACCTTCGTAGCGAATTTGTGCCCGTCATTCTGCTGAATTCGTTGCTTGACGGTGATGCCTGCGACTATTCGCAACCGCACAACAAATTGTTGGTGATCCATGGTGCCAGCGCGTGGGGCATTCTGATCGCGGAGGCAGCGGCGCTGGAATCTCTCGAAACGATCGTGACACCCGATTCTCGACTTGATGAAGCCAACCATAGTCCCGTCATGGGAACGGCGATGTTTCGCGACCAAATCGTGCGTGTCATGGACTCCAACCGCATTTTTGGGCTGGCTCAACGGTCGCTCGAAAAGGCGTGGGAATCCCCTCAGCAATCTCTTCTCCAGTCTCGTCCTGAGTAAGGAAGCAAACGGTGAAAACTCAATCTCTATTCCTCTGCACACACGGTCTTGTCGCCGCGGCAACGGCTGGCTTCATTGTGGTTGGGATCCAATCCGGCACGCCACTCTTGATCGCCGTCGCGGCAATTGCATCCGTCGTCATGGTGGCGGCCGCGTCGTGGTTCAACGCACGAAAGATTAGCGATGGACTGTCCGTCCTCGAGTCTGTCGTGGCGGATCAGGAAAAGTCCGCGGCATTGAACGCAGGATTGGCCGAATTCGACCAGACCGCCGATCGCATTGGCGAATTGGCATCACGCTGGGAAACCGTCGCCGCAGACACACGCACTCAGGCTCGCGATTTTCAATCGCTGATGCTGATGCTGAATCGACGCGGCGCGAAAGGCCAACCCTCCAGCGAGCAGTTGCGTGGGTTGTTGGCGGGCCTCGGAAACACCCTTCACTCGCATATGAGCCAGATTGATCGTGGTACAGGCGATATCGAACGGCACGCCAAGGCAATCACGGAGGGCGCGGAAATGCAGGGGAATGCGATCATCAAGACGACCACCTACGTGGAACAGCTCTCCTCGACAATCGACTCCGTTGCGACGAATGCCTCAGCGACTCAGCAGGCCGTCAATCGGACCAACGATTCCGCAACTGATGCTTTGAAGCTACTGGAGGAGTTGATCGGGGGAATGGATCTGGTCCGCACCGAATCGCAAAACTGTGACAAGAAACTTCGCGGCCTTTGCGACCCCTCGCAGCAGATCGGATCGATCGTTGGAACGATCAGCGACATCGCGGCACGCACCGACCTGCTTGCCTTGAACGCGTCGATCGAATCGATTCGCGCAGGTGAGCATGGACGTGGATTTGCAATCGTTGCTGACGAAGTACGAAAGCTCGCCGAACAGGCCTCGGATGCAACTCGAGAAATCACAAGTCTCCTCGACTCGATGCAATTGGTGACTCAAGAGTCCATCCGAGGCATCTCTCGCCAGCGCGATCAGGTGGAGTCTGAAGTGAAGCGGGCGGCAGCAGCAGAGAGTGCGATTCGCCAAATCTGCGGAGCCCGTGAAAAGGACATGCATTGCATCCAGCAGATCGCGGAATCCTCGACGCAGCAGCTTCAGTTAGCTCAGGACGTCGTGTTGGCGATCGAGCAGATTTCCGAGATCGCGAAGGTGAATCGCGGAAGCGCCGAAAGTGTTTCCTGGACGATGAAATCGCTGACACAGGCAACACCTCAATTCAACAGTGCCATTGACCGTCTTCGCATGTGCGTCGATTCCGATGGCGAAAGCTTGGAGGGAGCTGAGAGCGTAGCACCGTTGGCACCCGTCGCGATTCCCGTTCCCGTTGCCGGAATGGCTCAGGTCTGAAAGGTTTGAACATGAATTCAGAATCCAGAACAGCTGAAACTTCTCAGGACGACGTCCACGATTTCTTGCAAGAAATTTGCGAGGCGACACAGGGCACCGAGCAAAGCGAGATCTTTGAGTTCGCCGAAATTCTGTGGCAACTATTGAATGTTGAAGCGGAAAGTGGCGGCGACGAAGAGCTGGTGACCTTTGTGAACACCGGTGCCGACGTTCTACGAAACGTCGTTTCCTCGGACGAGACTGACTGCGAGCAGATGGAATCGCTTCGGGACGAGGCGATTGACCGCTGGGGTGAATACCTTTCCTCGGAGGACGCCGATGAATTGGGCGTCGCCGATGATTGGCAGGGAGGCTGTCCCAGCGACGACTCCGCAGATCAGCACGAAGAAGACTCCTTCGAGAGTGAAGATGCATCGCTGGCGACGCCCAGTGCCGACGAAATCAGTGCCTTGCTCAGCCAACTCGGACAAAGCACGCCGGTGAGTGCTTCGCCTAAAAAGGAAGAACCTGCGAGTTCGAACTCAGCCGGTGCCAGCGACACAACACCTTCGAACAACAAAACGGAGAGCTTGGCGGCGCCTCCCGCGAACATCGATTCATGTGCAGCATCCATTCTGGCACTGGATCCCGAACTGCGTGAAGCATTCATGGATGATGCGTCGGGCTGCGTGACGTCGATGGAGGACGCCATGCTGCGACTGGACTCGGATCCAAAAGACTCCGATGCCCTCAATCAGATCTGTCGTGAGCTTCACACGCTCAAGGGAGCATCGGCGAGTGTCGGGATCGCCGATCTCGCAAATCACTTGCATGGCTTGGAAGACAGCTTGCGTGATGACCACACCTCGGGACGCACCCCAGACATCAATTCGCTGTTGAAAAACGTGGATTGGATTCGATCTCAACTGTCGAGTGACAGTGATGGGCCAAGTTTGGATACTGCGGCACCGGCAAGCAATGTGACTAAGTCGGTTTCTGCGAAGCCTTCGTCGGCATCCGCCCCTGCGGCCACTCGCATGAATCCGATCAATGACGGACCCGCCGACGACGAGTCGGTGCGGGTCAAGTCATCGCAGCTGAACCGCTTGATGGACATGTTGGCGGAACTGGTGATGCTTCGGAATCGTCGCGAGACCGAGTTGACCGAACTGCAGGAGGTCTACCACGAGCTGATCGGCAGCGTTTCCAAAATGCGTTTGCTCAGCAACGACGAGAACCGACAAGTCGCCGACTGCTCGTCGCTGCAACTCTCGGAGGTCGCGAACGACGTACTGGAAATTGCCCAGCACGTTCGTGATTGTGCTCGGCCAGTCGCGGAAGGGAATACCGCCGTATCGCAGTTCATTCGTCAGTTTCGACAAGAGTTGGTTGAGCTGCGACGAACACCCGTTTCAGGCTTGTTTCGTCGTTTGCAGCGAGTTGTTCGTGACGCGGCGCAAGCCGAGTCGAAGGAAGTGCGACTCCTGTTGGTGGGAGAAGACGCCGGCATCGAACGCTCACTCCAGCAACGCCTCTATGAACCGCTTTTACACATCGTGCGGAATTCCGTTTGCCATGGCATCGAATCGCCGGAGGATCGCGCTGGCAACGGCAAAGAGTCGGCTGGGACGATCACACTGGAAGCAAAATCGGGACCGGACCTCTTTGTGATTGAAGTTCGCGATGATGGCCGTGGTCTCGATTATGACGCGATTCGCCGACGCGGAATTGAGAAGGGATTGCTCGATGCAGAGCAGGCTGCGAGTCGCCAAGAATTGTCTCAGCTGATCTTCCACCCCGGGTTTTCCACTCGCGAAACGACTAGCCAGGTGGCTGGTCGCGGTGTCGGGATGGATGTCGTCGCTTCGACACTTCAGCGCATGCGTGGCTGGTTAGAAGTCGACTCGGAGCCAAATCAAGGCACGCGCATTCGACTGAGTTTTCCGCTTCCGTCGGTGATTCAACATGCAATGGTGTTCCGTTCGGCGGGGCAATTGTTCGCTCTGCCGATGCAGTCGGTGCAGAGTGCCGGTTCGTCGGACCCGAATTCGGTGTGCGTGATGTTCTCGGATTTGCTCGGGGGCCCACGAACGGAGGAACCTGAGAATTGCCAGCGAATTGTGCTTGCCTGCGAAGCGCCTTCGTCAGGTGCGAATGAGGAGGGAATTCGGGTGACCTTGCTTGTTGACGAAGTGGTCGGACCTGAAGAGGTGGTGGTGCGACCATTGCCCGGGATGCTGAAACAACACCCGTTTTGCTCTGGTGCGACACTCTCCGGGATGGGGCAACCCGTCCTCTGCCTGGACGCACACCGTGTTGTTGAATCACAAGTGCGGCATATGCAGGCGACTCCGAATTCTGTGATCCGTTTACCTCGTGAAAGTAGCGCCGAACCTCTGGGGCGACCTAAAGTTCTAGTGGTCGATGATTCACTTAGCGCGCGAAAGCGCGTGGTGCGGTCGTTGCAACGTTACTCCGTCGATGTGGTCGAGGCATCAGATGGCAAGCAAGCGTTGGAGATCTTGAAAAAGGATCGCTTTGCGGCAGTCTTCAGTGACATGGAGATGCCACACGTCAGCGGGATGGAGCTGTTGGCGGAAGTGAATTCTCAAGATCGTTACGAACCGCCACCAGTTGTGATCATCAGCAGTCGGGGTGAAGACGAATTCACCAAGCCTGCCAAAGAACTCGGCGCTTATCACTATCTCATCAAACCACTTTCGGACGACGCGCTCGATCAAGCGCTGACCGGCATTCCGTTGCTGCGGCATCTGAAGGCCAATCCATCGGTAGAACTTCAAACGAACGGAGACCTCTCATGAGCGACAAGACAGTCCTCGTAATCGACGATAGCGCCACAATTCGCAAGTTGGTCGATACCCATTTGAGTCCCGTTGGATATCGAGTCGTTTTGGCTCCCAATGCCGAAGACGGCTTGGAAATGGCCGCGGAAGTTCAACCCGATTTGATTCTGCTGGATCATCAGCTTCCCGGCACGACGGGATACGACGTTTGCTGCAAATTGGTGGAATCGCCGGAGTTGCGTCTGATCCCAGTCGTGATCAGCTCGACGCTTCGTAAGAAGGCTTACGCCGAGTACATCGATCTCGACAACGTGGTCGATATGCTGCCCAAGCCGTACACCGAAGAGTTGCTTCGAACGACGGTCGCCAACGCTTTAGAAACAGCAGCGATGATCGTTTCCTCACAATCGCAGGGGACTGCGATTCCGGAAGTAATTCAACAGATGGACGAGTCCGCATTGTCGGGCTCGCTGGGGTGCTTTGGCCTGCGTGAGTTGATCGATTTTCTGAACAACGGTCGAAAAGCAGGTGTGCTGGAAGTCGAAGCCGATCGCACTCGGATCCGGTTCCACCTGGAGCGGGGACGAATCCAGGGCGTTTACGCTTCCGGGATCGATGTGTCCGAGACAGACGAAATGACGCGACGTTTGCCGAAGTCGCTGTTGAATCTCGCTCCCGTTTTGAAGATGACCGTCGGTGGCCGAAGTTGTGCTGAGGTCGATGGCTTCGTGCAGTTGCTTGATCAGAAAGTGCTCGACCCACGGTTGATGACGAAGCTCTTGCGTTTTCAAGCAGCGATGTTGGTGCGGCTCGCGTTCACTCGCAAGCTATCGGCTTTCCGGTTCGAATCGGGACACGCTGACAATGCCCTCCATAAGAACCTACCGCTCGACATCAGCCTGTTAGCGTTGTTGGTCGAAGGAGCGATTCATGCAGATGAGGACGAGCAGGAGTCATCGTCGAATCTGACCTACGTACGTCGTGCGATTCGTGGTCAGAATCTCGACCGCGCCGGTCTTTCCGCAAGGCACATGAAAGTGCTGAACGTGTTGTCAGATCCAAAAGACGCGCAGGAACTCGCTTCGACCTTAGGGTGGAACTCGGATGAGGTGCGTCAGGTCCTTGAGGGCTTCGTGATCGCAGAGTTGGTGGAACAACGTGAACAGGCCATCGCTGGTCAGTTCGTCGTCTTTGAGCCAGACACACATGCCGCACAGAACCTGCGAGCATCCTTGGAAGATTCGGACAATCGATATGTCGGAAAGGTCGTCCGCGACAAGCTTGCATTGCAACTTGTGTTGAAGCGTTCGGTTCCGCATACCTTGGTTTTCGCAGCCGATGACGATGCGTCGTGTCAGCTAATCGCCAAGCTGTTCTCGACGGACAACCCAAAAGCCGCGGGGGTTCGGCGGGTCGCGTTGGTGGGGCAAGACGCAGGCAATCATTCGATCAATTGGGAAGAACGTCTCGGTTTTACTCCCGAGGAGATTGTCTCGCGGCCAAGCACGGCTGACGTATTGTTCGCAGCAATGGATCGATTGCATCAAAACAATTCAGATGCGGACCAGGGCACCTCTGTGCCAACAGCAGCTGTGCAAGATCTCGCGTTGAACTCAATGGGCATCACCCCAGCCGGAGCCGAATCATGATTTCGCAAACAGAGACCTCAAAGGTCACACTTGTCGCGACCAACGATTTTGGTTCGACACACCGCTACGATCTCGAGTCTGATCAAGGAGTCTTTGTGGGTGCATCCGCAAATTGCGGACTGCAACTGCATGGCGCCGAGCTCGCTGATATCCAATGCCGGATCGGTATCGAGGAAGGCAAGGTTTGGGTTCAAGACTGGATGTCCAAAACGGGCACGCGAGTCAATGGTCAGGAGATCACAACGAAAGTTGTCGTTCAAGTTGGTGACCAAATCCAAATCGGTCAGCACACCATTGCGGTTGGTGATTCACCGGGAACACGCGATGGTTCGCAAGAATCACAGCCATCGGAGTCGGACCGCGATGGCGACTTTGCGGAGCCATCAAACGAACCCACCGAATTTGCGTTCGAGGCTCCCGAGTCTTCAGATGAGACCATTGTGGATGGTCAATTCGTCCGCGACGAAGCGTTTCAGCAAGTCTATCAAGACGATGTGACGGATGTTGAAGTTGAAGATCCATCGACCTCTGCCGAGTTGATGAACGACTTCGACTTCGAAGCATCGGAAGATCTATCCGAGCCGGAAGTCTTGGCGGACGAGCCCGCTGACTTCGATGACGATTTCTTCGACTCGGATGACGAGGGCGAGACATACGACAAGGAAACCGTGGCGTTGCTTCAGGCTGAGATTGAAGACCTGCAAGCCGCATTGGCTCAACGTGACGCAGAGCGATTTGATGTCGTGGGTGAAGCGCAGCCCAGCGGCGCCGTTCAAGGTGCTGAGGAATCTGATGAAGTCTTGCAGCGTATGCAGGACTTGGTCGAGGAGGCGAATCGGAGTGATGAACGCGTTTCGATTCTCGAAGAAATGCTGCAAGCTGCTGAAGATGCGAATCGACGTGAACACGAGGAACGCCAACAGTTAGAGGCATGGGTCGGCGACATTGAGCAGCGTATCGGCCAACGCGAGGAAGAACACGCTGCGGAGGTCGAGGCTCTCAAAAATCGAATCGAGGACTCGGACGCTCAGCACCAAAAGCTTCAGGGCAAACTTCGCAAGGCCGCTGTCAGCAATGGAGCGTCGAAAGAATTTGACGAGTCGATGGACGAACTGCAGCAGCAGAATCGCCATTTGCAGTTCGATCTTGCCCACTCACGAAAAGAGTGCACGGCGCTACAGCAACAGTTGGACAAGTCATCGGAAGAGCGGGAAACCGTTCTGAGAGAAGAACGCGCCAAGTTGGCCAAGGAGCAGGCTCAGGCATCGCGATTACGCTATGAGCTGTCGACAAAGTTGGCGGCGATTGAAGAGATGCCGAAGAGTGAAAACGTTGCCGATCAAGAGGCCGCTCAGAAAATTCGAACGTTGCGAGAGCACCTCCGCGAGATTCACGAGCAAGAGAAGCAGGAAGAGAAGGAGGCCTCCTTGGCCACCAGACTCTCGAAGCTTTGGAAACGTGTCGAGTACTAGGGGCTGATTGCCATGATGATTCGCGAGACGGGACCGACACCGGAATCGGAAGACATGTCGATCGAGGAATTTGACTCGATGGATGTCATGTCGCCAGAGGACGCCCTTGATGCCATTCAGGACGTGGTCGACGATGTCGATGAATACGTGCTGGAGTGGTTCAAGCGACTCAATGATGGGCTCGTGAATGACGGCTCGTCGACGACGTCTGACCGCGATCTTCGTGCTCGGATTCGAGAGTTTCGCGAAGAGAAACGACAATGGGAAGCGAAACGCGAGGTCCAGCAGCTTGAGTTGCAAGAGAAGATGCGACAGCTGACCGACGCGTGGCTCCGTCTCGAGGATGAACAGCGCGTCTTGCTACAGCGACGAGATTCGGCAGCGACATCGTCGCGAGAAAAGACCGCTAATCGTGATGCGAGCCGTTCGGTCGAGCCATCCTCAAAGAGCGTGTCCACGACGTCCGCTGAGAAAACGGCACCGTCGCACATCGCGACTGTCGCGTCCTCGGCACCGCCCTCGCAACCACGCGCGGCATCGAATGATGGCGAATCGAAGCGACCCGCTGCCGCGCGAGTTTCGCAACCAGATGACGCAGCCGTGCGACAGTTTCAACAGTTAAGGCGGGAGATTGAATCAAGCCGACCCCGACCAGGCCTCGGCTAGATCCACGATCCATTCCAGTTTGGGAGACTTATCTTGTCTATTGCCACTCTTCTCACCGATGCGGTGGGCATGTGGAAACATCGTCCGCTTCAAACGCTCGACGTCGAGCGTGGGTTTCCCGATGTGACCGCAGCGCCTCCGGATACGCGGAGGCTGATCCGCAACCGGCAGTACTGCCGCGTGCTAGCAAGCGGAGAAGACTTGCCGTTTGATGACGTGTCGTTGTCTTGCGCATGGGATACGTTGCAGCACGAGATGGCACTGGTGCCCGGCGGCGAAATCTGCCTGGTGAGCGACTTGGTCGT
>JBPCVD010000331.1:0-3892 GCA_051010815.1 Rubripirellula sp. | reverse complement strand
GAAGACCCCGCACTTGTGGCGCCGGCTCAAGCTTCACTGAATTTCATCATCACAGCACAATGTCGTGATGGAGGTTGGCGTTACTCACCGAATCAACCGAGTGGTGGCGACACGTCAGTGGTTGGTTGGCAATTGATGGCGTTGAAGAGCGGCTACATGGGGCACCTGTCCGTTCCCCCACAGGTCATCCAAGGTTCGATGCTGTTCCTCGATAAGGTGCAGTCCAACAATGGAGCGGTTTACGGCTACGACAAGCCCTCAACAAAGTTCCGACCCGCAACCACCGCGGTCGGTTTGCTTTGCCGAATGTATACCGGTTGGGACAAAACCCATCCTGGAATCGTTCAAGGTGTGAAGGGGTTGAGCAAACATGGCGTGAGCAAGAAAGATTTCTACTACAACTACTACGCAGCCCAAGTGCTACGCCAATATGGCGGCGCGGAATGGGACAAGTTCAACGTCGAGCTTCGCGATTACCTGGTCGCCGAACAGGAGTCTTCGGGTGGTGGTAAAGGGAGTTGGTTCATCCCGGGTGCTGGGCATACATCGGCGGCCGGCCGACTTTGCGCGACCTCCTTCGCGACCATGATGTTGGAAGTCTACTATCGACACATGCCGCTTTATGCGGATGCGGCAGCGGAAGAAGACTTCCCGCTCTAAGTCAAACGCCGAGGACTTACCGGCTCTTCGAAATGCGCCGGAACGCTCGAAACGTTGCTTCCGGTCGTTGCTAAATCTATCGTGTTCAGGTTCTGCGTTTAGGGCCAGAACCACTTCGGCAACGGTTGGTTGCTGCCGAAAGAAGAACTACCCCAAGCGTCCGATGCCCATTGCTTCGATCCGTTGGTTCCATGGATCGCTACCGCATCGATCTCGTTCCAGCCTGCGACCGCTCCGCTGTTGATGAACAGCTTGATACGCCGTGATTGCGTCCCGGGTGAGATTGGGAAAACCGAAGTACCCATCGCTGCCGTGGTCGGTGTGGGGTCCTGGCCTTTCCAAATTTCGGTTTCCGTACCCATGAAGTTGACGGCGCAAATGCGATCGATCGCACCGGGGTTGTAGGTCTCAAAAACCTCGATCTTCGCCAGTTCAACTTCCTGAGGAAATTCAACCACGACCCATTCTCGCGAATTATCGGTTCGTTTTGAGGCCCAGGCGGTCGATTGATCCCCCGCGACAAACGTGTTGGGCTTGCCCAGCAACTGCTGGATGCTCCACGACGAACGTGTGCTGATACTCATCACGTTGGTCTCGAGTTTTTCGTTCGCTTCCACCAGAGCGCGATGATCCGTTTGCCACTTCATCAGGACTGCGGCCAACAAGACCATCCAGATCAAATCCATCAGTCGAAATTTGGGCAACCATCGACGTCGCTTCTTCGCCCGCACCGCAGGGCGGTCTCCGCCAGCTTTCGATATGTCAGCAGCATCATCGTTCCCTGACAACGGATTTTGATCTTCGCTGGTCGTCATGAGCGGCGCCTGGAAAGCAAACGGCAATCGACAAGAAATCAGCGTAACGCAAGGCAAATGACCATCGAAGTGAACAAATGAACCTCTGTCGACGACTCGGCCGGGTCGCGGGCGTTCGAACCGAACGCCGTGCAGCGTAGCCAGCTGCATGTGAAGAGTGCAGCCATCACAATTCAGCGGCAAGCGACTGTCATTACGGTCTATTCGACCTGACGTAGTTGCAACGTATCGATCACCTTCTCGCTGGCCAACGCGTTGGTGATCACAACCAGCCAACTGCCCGGATCACACCACTCCTGTTTCTTTAAGTAAGCCAACGCGTTCTGAATCGTTTGCTCGGGGTCTTCCGAGAACTCAATCAAGAACGGTTCCACACCCCATGGCAGAAGCATCTGACGAAACGTCGGCTCGACGTCGGTGAAGGCGAAGATGGGGACGCTTTTGGGACGCAGCGCGGCGAGCACGTAGGGCAGAAACCCACTTCGGGTGAACACGATGATTCCCGAATCCCCTAATTCCTGCGCAAGAACCGCCGAGGATCGAAGCATCTTGGCTTTTGGTTCGCGCAACTCAATGCATGAATTCAAAGATCCCCCAACCGTCGGCTCCATGCTTTCGATGATATTCTTTAGCACCATCACGGATTCAAGCGGGTAGGCACCGGTGGTGGTCTCACCCGAAAGCATGACCGCATCGGCAAGTTCCCGAACGGCATTGGAGACGTCCGATATTTCCGCACGAGTCGGCATCGGCGAATGGATCATCGATTCCAACAGGTGAGTCGCGATGATCACGGGTTTACCTTCGGCGTGACAGGCGCGAACCATCTTCGTTTGAATCAGCGGCAGATCTTGGTAGTTCACCTCAATACCAAGGTCACCTCTTGCGATCATGATGGCGTCAGATTCTTCAATGATCTCATGCATGTTTCGAACGCCAGCCTGCTCCTCGATTTTCGAAACGATACGAGCAGGGCTTCCAGCACGAACAAGAAATTCGCGAAGTTTGCGCACATCTGCGCGCTCACGCACGAACGAAAGCGCCACAAAATCGATGCCTGCGTCGATCCCCGCGCGAAGGTCAAGCTCGTCTTTGTGGGTAATCGCTGGAAGCGTTACTTTCACTCCGGGAAGATTGATGTGCCGTCGGGATTCGAGTGTGCCGGGCGTCAGGACCTCACACAGAATCTGTGTTTCGTTCTTCTCCAAAATCTTGAAACGCATCAGTCCACTGTCGACCAAAACGGTGGCACCAATCTGGACGTCGCGTGGCAGGTCGGGATAGTTGACCGAGACTTCGGGAATGTCACCGCCATCGACATCCTTCGCCATCGGGTCAGGCGGCGTCGACATCGTCTGATGAAGCTCGGTGCAAAAGAGGATACGACCACCTGCACAAAGCTTGATTGGTTTGGCTAGCGTGCCCGTGCGAATTTCGGGGCCTTTGACATCCATCATCACCGCAACATGACGGCCGACTTGGGCCGACACACGCCGAATTCGACTCATCACTTCGGCAACCCATTCGCGGGTCGCGTGTGCCATGTTGAGTCGAAAGACATCGACACCGGCCAGGATTAGCTTGCAGAGCTGCTCCTCGGATTCCGTTGCGGGGCCAAGCGTGGCAATGATCTTGGTGTGACGATAGGGATGACTGGATTCCTCCATGAAGACAAGAACCGTAGGCGTTGGAGTAAAGAAGTATCAGAATCTGTCCGGAAGCATATTCCGTTCCGGACTGATGGGAAGCGGACGATGCAGTCTGTTGGACTCCCATTCGTCGAACCTTCAGGAAACAAGTCTCTGACCACCCGTAATCAGAGGGGCTTAGTTTGATGATGGTGTGAGCGACTCGGCGCGAGAGTTACTGGCAACGACCGGTTTGCCGATGCTTTCGAGCTTTCGTTCAATCCGATCTGTCTGATGGTTCCTTCCGAGGTGGCGGTGAATTCTCGCCAGCGCGGATTGCCGAACTGAATTCGTTCGTCATTGTTGGCGCTTACAGGTCGGTGTGAGTCGCAAGCATCCCTGGCCGTCCCGATGTCAAAGTCTAAACGGGCGTCAGGGATCATTCCGGCAGCCGATGGTTGATATCGATGTTGGCGAGCGAACTTCGGTTGCGATCGATCGATTGAAGTAGCTGGCCGCGCTCGATGGCATGCCAACGCATGGGGGATGCGAATGTGTGGATTTCAGTCTGCGCCACAAAGCGTCCGTCTTGATCAGGAAGCGGCTTGAGGCCATGGAACGCGACGAGGCGGAGCGATGGAATTCGGGAGACGTTGCGATGTGCGCACGAAAAAACCCGCTTCGGCTGGCGACAGTCCGAAGCGGGCATTTCGTTGATATTTTGGTGATGAATTAGGCCCGAAGGCTTGTTTTCTGTTGAGCGAGTGCGAGAGTCGCGTCCACGGATTC
>JBPCVD010000330.1:0-3088 GCA_051010815.1 Rubripirellula sp. | reverse complement strand
GTTCGATCGCATCCAATACTTCGACGCACCGCAGTTGCGATGCTTCCAAGGCCGGGTGATATCGCGAAAGCGTCACCGTGCCGATTGTTCGGGCGATTTTCATCGGTCTGCTTTCTCGGTCTGAATGATTTGTGCTACCGCATTCACAGTCGCGGTAAAGTTAAGTTTTTGCATATCAAGAACCCACACTGTGGGACTCACTTCATCTGCAAATCGGACGATGTCCGCGATCGAAGTGATCATCACAGCGACTTGCTGCTGCTTGGCGCATTGGAAGTAAACTTCTTTGGCGGGCGTCTCGCTGAGTACGACTTTGGCGGTGCCTGACGTGATCCCGCGGCGAGCAACTTGTTGGCGAATGGCGTCGGCACGTTCGGGGTCGGCGTAGTCGATGATCTCGATCTGCGACGGATGGGGGCGTTGATCCGCTGGCAGGTCGATGGTGCGTTCCAGTGTCATGCCGCGATGGCGAGCCGCATCTTTGGCGGCCGGAGTGATCACGGCGGAAGGCAATACGAACGCCTTTTCTGGTGTTCCCGATATGCTTTCGATGATTTGAGCGGTGATGACCTTTGCGTCGATGACGGTCGCGGTTGCCCGCGTGCTGGAGGTAGCTTCGGAGTCGGACGTGTCTTGGGAGTTGGAGACGACTTTCGAGCTGGACTTGGCTAACTGCGCAATCACTTCACGAGCGATCTCGGCAACTTTCGCCGAGTCCATCGAGAGGTTTCGTTGAGTGATCGCGTCCTGATTCATTTCAGTCAATGATTCCTGCGACGCTCCATCGCGCCGGTGTGTTTTTGTGTTGCGTCACGTCACGTGCGTACGTGCCGTCACTTGTGATCATGACGCGATCACCTTGTCGAGCACCAAACAGGTCAACCGCGATGAGCGGCGGTCCGTCTGCGGTCTCGTCAACCATCAAGGGCTGGATGACAACAAATCGTTGTCCTTCGAAGCTCTCGTGTTTGACGGTCGCGCGGGCCGATCCAAGTACCATTGCGGTTTGCATCGAAGGAGTCCTTAAACCACACGAAGTTCGTCGATCATGCTGCAGCGACGTTCACGAGTGAATGTGTTGGGAGTGGTCACGCCTTCGCCAGTGGGGCCAGCAATCGAGAATGACAGGTATCCTTCGCCGCCAAGTCCAAGAGCCGCCATGCAGGGGCCATTCTTGACGTACAAAGTCGTGTCGAGCTCGCGGCCCATTTTTGTCATGTTGCGGACGTTACGTGAGTGAATGATCGCGGTGTGGCGAAAGCCATGCTCATACTCTTTCGCCATCGCGATGGCATGATCAACGTCGCGAGCGCGAACAAAGGGAATGAACGGCATCATTTGCTCGACGCTGACAAACGGATGGTGCTCGTCCGTTTCACCGAACACCAGTTCGGTGCCTTGTGCGACTTTCACACCAGCGGCTTCCGCAAGGAAGGTCGCGTCTTTGCCGATGAAATCTTTGCAAGCAGCATCGTGTTGGTCGTCGCCGACCTTCACGATGGCCTGGCTGGTCAGCTTGGCAATTTGTGAAGCGTCTAGTTGTGCGGCTCCGGCGCGACGCATCGCCGACATCATCTCGTCAAAGACGCTTTCGACAACGAAGACTTCTTTTTCAGCGATGCAAAGCAAATTATTGTCGTACGCACCGCCTTGAATGATACAACGCGCCGCGTTGTCCAAGTCGGCCGTCTCGTCGACAACCACCGGTGGGTTGCCAGGGCCGGCAACGATCGCACGTTTGCCGCTGTTGAGTGCGGCGCGACCAACTGCGGGGCCACCCGTGACGCAAATCAAAGCGACTTGACGATGCTTGAACAAGGCTTCGGCCGATTCAAGCGTGGGCTCCGCAATCACACAAATCAGATTGTCAATTCCCATCTCTTGCGAGATCGCTTCGTTGAACCGACGTACGCCCTCGGTGGCGACCTGCTTACCGGAGGGATGCGGGTTGACCACGACCGTATTGCCTCCGGCCAGCATGCTCACGGCATTGCCTGTGATCGTCGGCAGGCTGTGTGTGACAGGTGTGATGGCACCGATGACACCGAACGGCGCCCGCTCGATGACGGCAAGTCCGTGATCGCCGCTAAAGCACTTGGTCTCCAGGAAATCTACTCCCGGTGACAGTTCCCCAAGCGTGCGGAGTTTCTCGATTTTGTGTTCGGGGCGACCGATATTGGTCTCGGCCATTTCCATCAGGCCCAACTCCTCGCATTGCTCGATCGAGATTCGGCGAATGATCTCGATGACCTGTTTCCGCTCCTCCAACGTGCACTCTCGGAATCGTTCGAACGCCGTTCGCGCGGCAGCGACGGCCGAGTCCGCATCGTAGAAAACGCCATGCTGGCCACCCGATGCCGCACCCCGCGTGTCATTGGGGCCCGCAGGCATAGGGCCGACCTCTGCCAGCACTTGGGCAACGACATTCCGAATGATGTTTTCGTCGAATTGCATGATTGATCAATCTCGAAGGTTAGATCCACGTGCGAAGTGGTTCGTTGAGTCCGCGAGTTTCGCGGCACCGATGGATTAGTTTTCGTTTCTCGCGTAGACGGCCAACTTGTCGATGTGGACGGTGTCCACGATCCCAATGATGACGGCGTCGATGGGGAGCTGCTTTGTCTCAGGAGTCAGCCGAGCGCTGCTGCCCTGTGTGATCAGCACGTAGTCGTCTTCACCAGAGCCGAGTGTGTCGACAGCGATGAAGGTTCGACCCGTCGTTACGAGCGACTTGCGTTGCTCGCCCTCCAACCGATACGGTTCGACCACCAGCAATTTGTGGCCGACCATCGTTTCGACTTTCTGCGTGCTTACGACGGAGCCAGTGACACGAGCTATGAACATTCGGGGGATCGCCTCAAGTGATAGGTCTCACGATTTCAAGAGCTCGACACACTGGCGTGCGACGATCACTTCTTCATTGGTTGGAATCACCCACAGCTGAGTACGGCTGTCGCTGTGGTGAAACGCAGATTCTCCCGATACGGCATCGTTTGCTGCTGCGTCGGCAAGGATTCCGAGTTCCTGCAGGTCGTTGCAAACGGCAGAACGAATCTTCGCTCCCTTCTCACCGATTCCACCGGTGAAC
>JBPCVD010000329.1:0-5836 GCA_051010815.1 Rubripirellula sp. | reverse complement strand
CCGTAGTACCAACCTGGCACATAGTCCGACAGTCCCGCGTCCTTCCCACTCGCGGCCGTCTCGAAATTTCCGTTCACAACCGATGGGTTGGCCGCGTCGGGTTGCAATTGCCGATTGTCCTCTGCCTCGCCGGTCATTGGCACAAACAGGGTCGGTCGCATCACTTCCCGAATTAGCTTGCCATCCTTTTTGGTCATGCGATAAAGCGTCTGCTGGTAGCGCTCACCGACGGGGATGATCATCATGCCGCCCTCACGCAGTTGCTCGACGAGCGGAATTGGCACCGATTCCGGACTGCATGTCACAATGACTTTGTCGAACGGAGCGGCCTCCGGCCAACCAAGAAAACCGTCTCCAACTCGTGTCGAAACATTGTCATAGTCGAGCCGCTCCAGCGTCTCTGCTGCCTTCTCGCCAAGTTCCTCGACGATTTCGATCGAATAGACCTCTTTGACCAGCGGACTCAACACTGCAGCCTGGTAGCCGCTTCCCGTACCGATCTCGAGGACTTTGTCGGTGTCTTGGGGATCGAGCGCCTCGGTCATCAGGGCGACGATGAACGGGCTACTGATCGTTTGCGACTCACCGATCGGAAGCGCCATATCAAAATACGCCCGGTCACGCTGGCTCCTAGGTACAAACTCATGCCGGGGTGTGGTGCGAATCGATTGCAGCACACGCGGATCGGTAACGCCTGCCGTGGCGATGCGTTGTTGCACCAGCTGATCACGGGCTTTCGCGTAGGGATCAGCCGCTTGGGCACTTCCAGGAATGATCAACCAAGACAAAGCGACGACTCCCAGGGTGTAGGCAAAAAAGCCATCAGAATTTAGGAAAAAGCGATTCACAACAGATCTCTTTGTTTTTCAAGGATCAGCTAACAAGGACAACTGCCGAGCAGCCTGAGGCGGCGACGGAATGTTCCACTTCAATTCAGGTGTCTCACATTGCATCCGACTCGCCAAGCGACGCGCTAGCGCCGGAGCAAATTGGTCGTCGGGAGCGTGAGTAAAAACGTAGGGCTCCAAGCCATCGCGAATCCAGCCAGCGACGATAGGGGCCCATTGGCTGAAAAAACGGTCGGTCATTTCAATCCGATTGCGCCCAACGATTCGAAGCATCGGATGCTTGCCAGTGACGGTTTGCCTGATCGGCGTCTTGGGCTTACGACGCTGAGATTCCGTTTCGATGGCATCATCGGGCGGAGATTGGAACAGAGGGCGGCTATCGAACAGAACCTTATCAATGCGTCGGTCCATCAAAAAATCGTTGATGCGTTTTTCGTGCTCACCAGAGTCGAACCAATCCATATGTCGAAGTTCGACGGCCCAACGAAAGTCGCTCGGAAGCTGATCAAGGAAGCGACACAGCAGCGGGAAACGATCGGGGCCGAAACGTGGGCCCAGCTGCAAAAAGGTCGGCCCCAACCGATCAGCATTCGCCAAAGGCTCCAAGCATCGAATGAAGTCTTTGGTTACGGCCTCCGCGTTGGACAACTCAAGCTCATGAGAAATCAAACGCGGAAACTTCAGCGAAAACTTAAACCCTGAAGCCGTTTGCTCGACCCATCGCTGCAGTGCTTCGGGACGCGGAAGTGCGTAAAACGTGCTGTTGCCTTCGACTGTGTTGAACGTCCGCGAGTACCAGCTCAGCCATTCGGTTCGCCGCGTTTTTTCAGGGTAGACTTCGCCACCCCAATGACCGCAGGACCAGACCGGACACCCCAGGAAAATCGGTAGATCGGGCGAGTGGGCGTTCATAGACTTCGCGCGCGCAAGAGCACCGGCATGCCAAATACATCGCGGAACAAGCCCGAGTTCTCTCTCATTGCGATCTGCTCCAACGACACATCATCGACGCCAGGCACGTTGATGATCAGCTGCTTGCCATCGTGCGTGCACTCTATCTCCCGAACTCGACCGCTACGCGTGTCGTCCAGCGCGATTGCCAATCGCAGAATCGCAGCAAGTTTGGCAACGACCACCCGTTCCTCTTGAGGCAGCGTGCCGTAACCCTCGTGCGAGGGCTGTGGATAGGCTCGACGGTGATAACGAGCCACCAACCCGACCAACAACAACTCAACCTTCGAGAGTCCGAACAAATCGCTGTGCCGAATCAGATACAGAGCGTGTTTGTGATTGCTGCGAACATTGACAATCAATCCGATTTCATGAAGCAGGGCCGCAACAAAAAGTATCACCTCGTGTCGGCTATCCAACAGATGCTCATGGTGCAATTGATCAAACAGCCGTCGCGCCAGTTCGGCGACGTTTCTGGCATGGGTCTCATCAAAATCAAACTTGCGTCCAAGCGAGATTGCGGAACGCACGATTTGGTTGCGAAAATCAGCCGTCCAGCTTCCTCCCACCGCCATGTCATGCAGCAAGCCGTCACGCAAATTCGTGTCGCAAACATAGATATTTTGCAGTGAGAAATGCTTGGCCAACATTGTGTATGCCAACAACGCGGCGCCCAGCGTTTCCGCCTCCACAAAACTCGCGCCATAGCGTTTGACGATCGCGTCCTCATCCAAGGCAAGGATCTTGGAAGTGAATTTCGCCAGTCGCTTCGTCGACAGAGACGCCAGCGACCTGCCATCCCAATCGTCAAGCAGTTGATGAGCCGCAAATCGAATGTCACCGCCAAGAGCGACGACATTGACCGGTGTGCCGTTTTGAACATCATCGGTCAAACGCGACCAGACACGTCGGATGTGACTTTCCATCATGGCTCGTCGCCGCGAGGAATTTGCACGCACACTCTCCAACGTCCGACGCAACCTCAAGGACCCCAGCCGAAACGACTGACTCAACAGCACGTTTCCACCACGAACCAGGATCATCTCGGTGTTGCCACCACCCACCTCGACGACCAATGACTTGCCATCGGCGAGTTCCGGATGGGACTGCAGGTGCGGCATCACACCCATGTAAGTGATTCGATTGACCTCCGCTTCGTCGATCGGTTCAACATTCAGTCCCGTCGCGACAAAAATGCGATCCGCGAATGCGAGCCGGTTCGATGCCTCTCGTACGGCAGTGGTGGCAACCACGCGAACGTCCCGGGAAGTGATCCCGTACTCCTGCAGGACGCGTTGGTAGCGCTGTAGAACAGAGGCAGACTTTTCAATGCTCTTGCGGGAAATGCGTCGATTCTCGAACGCCTCACGTCCCAGATCGACTGGCTGAACCAACGTGTCGAGCGTCTTGACCTCACCATCGGGATGGATCTCTGCGATCGCCATCCGAATGCTGGTGGCGCCGATATCAATCACCGCGGCGGCGCGCGGCGAACGCTCGTCATTGGCAATGTTCGTGCGTGCGGCGGAGCTGGACATGCGGATTGACGAGAGAAGTAGAGGATCGAGGACGGTCTATCATAGCGATACGCAAGCGAACTCATACAGGCCGCTCGGAGGGGTGAACCGCCAGACCGCAACGATTTCCCGACATTCAGGCCCTAAGCGAGTCAAGACTGGACTCAATGCATGCTTCCGTCTCGGCGTCTCGCGTCGCCCTGACGCTGGGCCTCTGTGACGCCTGACTTCGATGAGGAGGACTCGCGTGACGCCAGACTTCGGTGACGCCAGACTTCGGTGACCCTGACTAGGTGACTTGAGCTCCGCCGCAACCGGAAGCGGCGATGAAGTCGTCAACTATTGAGAGGCGACATCTTCGTCGGAGCGAGCAGCGTCCAGCGGTGTGCCGCGGCGTTGCCACGTGACCGCGAGGATCGTTCCTGTCAGCATGCACCCAAACGTGTAGGCTGCGGTCGGGATCGTGGCGATGGTGTCAGAACCGTACAGCAAGGTGGCCAAAGCTGTTCCTAATCCTGCGTTTTGCATACCGACTTCGAGCGTCAGGGCGCGACGATAACGAGTTGGAAGCTTGGAGAGTCCTCCGACGAACCATCCGGCCGCGTAACCCACCACATTGATGACTAAGAGTGCGATCGCCAGCACGGCCCCGACATTCACCAATTTGTCGCGATTTCCGGCCACCACAATGGCAATGATCCACAACAGCGCAAACGAAGCGACCGCAGAACTCCAACGTTCCGAGAACGCACGAAAACTTCCCCACGCGCGAGAAATCGAAAACCCCACGACCGTCGGCAAGACGACAAGCAATGACAATCGAATGGACGAACTCGCAAGCGAATGATCGGTTTGGGCACCGGCGACCACACTCAAGACAATCGGGACTGTCAGTGGCGAAAGCAACGTTGCGACTGTGGTCAGACTGACCGAATAGGCAACGCTACCGCGGGCCGTGCTAGTAAGAACATTGGACGCCATCGCCCCTGGAACGCAGCCAACCAGGATCACGCCGGCGGCAATCTCTTCCTGCATTGGGATTACTCGTGTCACCAACCATGCGATCGCAGGCATCACGAGCACTTGAGTCGCGACGCCAAGACCCACCCACCATGGCCGTTCACGCAATGGGCGGAGTTCATCTGGTCGCACCAATGTCCCCAGACAGAACATCGCGACCGCTATCAGCGTCCATAGCAATCCCGACTTCAACCATGCCGCGGGGATGAACGGATCGAATCCCAAGGAATCGACCGGCCAGAAATAGGCGATGGACGAACTAAGCACCAACCAGAACAGCAGAGAACGAACCAGTTGACTCAAGTTTTGCGTCCCAATACGCGGTGAGATCGCAACGCCTCGATGGCTTCCTCGCCACCGATGCATTGGGCAGCTTTCCATTTCCGGGTGTGTGCTGCCGCAACATTCTCCGGTTTGTCATCGAGAAAGAGAAGACGCCCCGGCTCGACGCCTGCCCGCTCTTCCGAGATTCGATAGATCGTCTCGGCTGGCTTCATCGATCCGACTTCAAAACTGAGAATCGTTACATCGAAGCGAAAAGTCTTCAGAAAGTAGTCTTGACGACAAATCCAATCCCAATGGGCGTGACAAGTGTTCGACAGCAAACCCACGCCCAACCCCCGGTCTCGCACTGAATTCAGCACTGGCCCCATCGAATCAATCGGCGTGAACATGTCGCTGACACCATCCAAGACCTGATCCGTGGGCATCTCATCAGCACTCCTGCCAACTTGCTTCCGAACCGCCTCAGCAAACTCAGCACCGGTGACGTCCCCATGCTCAAAACGATCCTGCAAACCGCTGTCGTAGACCGCGGACCGGACCTCTTCCATTTCCAGAGAAAATCGATCCGCAAGATTTCGACATGCCAGTTCAGGGTCGAAGGTGAGCAAAACATTTCCGAGATCGAAGTAGACGAAATCGATTTCCGCATCGTTCGTTTGCTGGCGGTTCATTTCTCGGTATTCCGTTATCCTTCGTCGCTTGTGGCCAAGCAATTTCACGTCGTGCAATCGGTCACGCCGATCGAAAGAAGACGCAAACCGCGTGGTCCTTAAGGTGACATCAGCGCAGTCGAACTTGATGCAGGACCCTTGGCGGGCAAAATTCTAAATGGTGAACCGAGACGTACGCCAACTTTCCATTCCGACGATCCACACGATCGTCGACGAAACAGGCAATCGGCCAAACCAGTTACAGCTGACGCACTCGAATGTTTCGATACCAAGCTTCCGTCGGCTTGCCGCTGTGAATCTGCAATCCGATCATTCCGTAACTTGGGATAGCCTTGTCTGTCTCGGTGTAGTCGACCGTCCGCTCGCCATTGACAAATATTTGGATACGAGGCCCCTTACAGATCACACGCATGGCGTTCCATTGGTCCGTCTTGACCAACTTCTTCCCCAACTCGGCGCCAGGCTCGGCAAGCATTTTTCTTCGTCGCGACTCGTCGTACAGCGCGCCCCAAACGGGTCGATCCCAGGCCACACCGATGTCGGC
>JBPCVD010000328.1:0-10163 GCA_051010815.1 Rubripirellula sp. | reverse complement strand
CGCCCATCCATTTGGCAAGCCAGCATCCGACCGTCGGCCACGATCAGTAAACCGTTCGAGTGCTTCGAATCCTTCGTAAAGACTCCAAGCTTGCCATCGGAAGACAACGTGTGAATCGTCGTGTTCGGGATGTCGGTGAAGTAGAGCGTCCCGTTGGGATCCCAAGCGGGACCCTCCGTGAAGGCGAATCCGCTGTGTACGGTTTCGACCACGCCCACCGGTTCAATCTGATTGAGATTTTGTGGAGGCTCGGATGATTCCTGGGCACGAGCAACGCCAAGCGTGGCCGCCCCCACAAAAATACCTGCCGCCACGGCAAGCGACGGGAACACTGTCTGAAACACGGAATGTTGCTTGCCACAACTCATCACGAAATCTCCAAACCAAGAATCACGGAAACGGAGCAGGCACTAGGCCAAGAACTCACGTCGAACTCGCGTCAAATACTCCAGCAGAGGACGTGGATGTCCCTCGGCATCGATCACGCCTGAATGGCTCATCACATGCGGCGTTTCATCGGACCAGCCGTCCCATACCACGCCGTGCACAATGTGTTTGGCCAACAGCGTCCGGATGATTGGGCCAGCAATTCGCAGTTGTTCCGAAGCACCATCGGCCACCTGCGATTCGGACTGAAGCACGTCGCTTGGTGCTAACGCCTTGGCGTCGACCCCCGCGCCGCCGGGCACCGTCAATTGCACAAGCATCGGCATGCCGAGGGTCGCCCACCGATCAATCATTTGTCCAAGGTCGACCGCCGAACGGGGAAGCGTAGCATCGGCCGCGTAATTGACTCGGAATTCCAAACCGATCCCGGCCATTCCCAATCCACTTCGCACCAGAGCATCCGCAAAATGCAAGGGAGAGATGCCCTCGCGGTGTTTGGCAAGGTATTCACCGAAGGGCTGATCAAAGGACATGATCGCTGGCGTGTTGGGATCAGTCCTGCGCACGGTCTGCAAGATCCCCACCGACAACCGCATCACCTGCTCGTCGTCCAGGTCGAGCGGTCCGGGTGTGTTCAACCCGGTCGCGCAATTCCAAAGTTGGACGGAACCACGAAACCTTTCGACGGTCTTTTCGACAAACTGAGTCACCGATGCAAGGAACGCATCGAAATCATCTTCCAACAGGTACAACCAATGTGGCAGCAGGCGTTCGCGAAAGTCAATCAACGGTCCGCCGATAATGCGCATCCCCTTGCTGCTACAAAACTGAATCGACTCCTCGGCGCTTTCATAGTCATAGCGACCGGAGTCCATTTCGATATCAGCCCAGCTCAACCGGATCGCCGCCGCATTGAATGCCGAACAGAACTGCTCACTGGAAGCTGAACCGGTCGGCGCGGGCGGAATCACCGTCCCAGCCAACAATGTGCCTATCTGAGGTTCGCGTTGTTTTCGAAAGGCGATCGACTGGACCGCATAAGACTCGCCCAGGTCAGCCATCGCCCGCTCCAACAGCAGAATCGCCTGCATCGAAGCTTCACAGGATCGGGCCGCATCTGCGCGTCGCTGGGCCGCATCAAGAAATCGCTCCGTCCCTTCGCCCAGCAACTGAACGAAGGTATCACTCAGTGTCAGTCCCGCGCGATGCCAAGCATCCGACTGAACACGGGCTCGATAACAGCTGCCTCGTGCGAGTTCCAACGGCAGCAGATGAGCTTCGTCCTCCAATGGCCGAAGACTACAGGTACTTAATGTCCGAAAGCCCATCCCTTCCAGCGGGCAAGCGATGTACAGCTTGCCGGATGAATCAATTCCTCGAGAGATCGTCAACCGTGATCCATCGAACTGATTTTGTGACTGCCAGGGGACACCTTCGATGCCGCAAATGTATGCATCACTCCAAAGCGACTTTTGAACGAAGTCGCTTGCCGCGTCAGGGACATCGAAAAGAAATTGCCCCATAACCGGCGCGCCGAGAATTGAACGGTGAAAAAGGGGAAGGAGCATTCCCGAACTACCATCCCAAGCAGCCCAAGGTTCCCGTATGGTACTCGCTCCGACGCTCGCTCGCGACCGGACACCGCCCATCATCTCGACGGCAGCCTCAGAGGGGAATCCGCCGACCCGAAGCGATTCGGCATATGGTTGCCCACCCTCGGTCGGTTTGCCAAATTAACTACATGAACGACCTCAATCACGCAGACCTCTATCAGTTCGACGATGCCGGCGCCCTGCTGGAAACCCGTCTCCCGTTGCCCCGACGCGCGGGCAAAGTTCGCGACGTCTACGACCTCGGCGATTCGCTGTTGATCGTCAGCACAGATCGAATCAGCGCCTTTGACTACATTCTCCCCTCCGGGATTCCCGGCAAGGGCAAGCTGCTGACTCAAATGAGTTCGTTCTGGTTCGAACAACTCGGAATTCGTCACCACCTGGTTTCAACCGAAATCCCACCCTCCGTTTCTTCTCAGTTCGATATCGAACCACTTCGCGGTCGCGTGATGTTGACCGAAAAGGCGAGCGTGATCCCCTTCGAATGTGTCGTTCGCGGTTACCTCGAAGGAAGCGGTCTTCGCGAATACCAATCCACCGGTGCCATCTGTGGCAATGCATTGCCCAGTGGGCTGTCGCAATGCGATCGTCTACCAGAGCCCATCTTCACACCGGCTACTAAGGCGGAAGAGGGTCACGACGAAAACGTGCCAATTGATCGCTTGGAATCCGACCTCGGAGAAACACTTGCTCATCAGTTGCGTGACGCCAGCCTGAAGATCTACACCTCAGCCTGCGAATACGCATCCGAGCGAGGCATCTTGATCGCCGATACCAAGTTCGAGTTTGGCAAAGTCGGCGACGAAGTCGTGTTGATTGATGAAGTCTTGACGCCCGACAGTTCGCGTTTCTGGTCGGCCGATGACTACCACCCGGGTCGCGCTCAAGCCTCCTTCGACAAACAGTTCGTTCGCGAATGGTTGTCGCAGTGTGGCTGGGACAAACAGAGCCCTCCTCCCACGCTACCGTCAGAGGTGATCGAACAGACGGCAGCAAAATACCAGGAAGCCTACGACCGGCTTGCAGGCTGATCCGGCAGGCTTAATTGGCTGGCTTCAGTGTGCCCTGTTCCAGCCTCATCAATGCTTCGTACTCCGAGATTTTCTCTTTGTCGTTGGATCGCCTTAGGTTTTCGGCCATGATCACGTTATCAGCCGTTCGCAAAAACCGATCAAATTTCACGCGTCGCTTCTGATCGTTGGGCGTCACTTTCGCCTCCAACGCCAACTCGCGATAACGTTCGTAATCGGGATGGTCCTCGATCGCTTCGATAAACTCTTCGCTTCGCGTCGTGACTAATTCGATCGCCACTGGGTTCAAGACATTCGCCAAGCCTGGCCAACGACGTTTCA
The DNA here is from genome assembly GCA_051010815.1 of Rubripirellula sp. Taxonomy (GTDB): domain Bacteria; phylum Planctomycetota; class Planctomycetia; order Pirellulales; family Pirellulaceae; genus Rubripirellula. The sequence goes on along the minus strand of JBPCVD010000328.1, from coordinate 6,811 downwards.
AGTCGACTGCGATGCGTCGTCGAAGCGTACCACTCTGCGAATCCGTCCGAGACCCGCGCGATCGGCCTCGGCTTTGACCGCGTCGCGGTTGCGTTTCTTTCCACGCGTCGACGACCCGATCGTCACCCGACAATTCCAATTGTTCTGATAGACCCTCCAGAATCGCTCGCTGAACCGGTGTCGCTAGACTGAGAATCAGTTCGTAAGACTCATCGTTGGTCAGCAGGTCCGCCTTTTCGTCCCCGAATTTACTATTCACCGTCAGGTACTCACCCGACGTCTTCACAGGCAGATCGATCGTGTCCGCCGTGAGAATCACATAGGCATGCGCCTCGTCAAACGAAACGAAGCCGTTTTCGTCGTAGTCAGGCATCGCGATCAAGTTCCCGCTTCGATCGCGACCTCCCAGAGCCGCCCAAAAATAGGTGCTGTACTCGACGTAGCTCGTCTCATCGATATCAGAGGTGCAGCCCGCGGCTGGACGGTCATGCACGGTGGCAAAAAATCCGATACGCCGCTGTGCGGACAAGCCGCGATCCGGATCGCCACCATTGAAGATGAAGCGAGCAAACCCGCCGGCATGGCACTGCACCATGACCGCAATCACCTCGACACCTTTTGGCAATTGATCTAACAGCGAAACGAACTCCGTCATCTTGATCGCCGTGTTGTTCCAGGTCGCAATCGTGGTGTCATGCTCGTTCCGTCGATTGTTACTGCGGTTCCCATGAGCGGTGACGTAGATGAGCAAACGGTCACCTTCCCGCAATTTGCTGCCCGTGGCCTGAAACCACTTTCGAATGTTCTCGGGACGCGTACCCCCGCTTACCCCAGGAACCTGATGATTCCGGTAAGAGAGACCGAGATCTTCCTCGCTTCCAAAAAACTCCGCCATCAATCGATTTGCTCTGGGCAGGGAACCGCGATCGATCACTTGCAGATCTTCCCCCGCCGCCTGACCGTCGGAAAAGTAGACGTCGTGCGGAAGTGAATCCATACCTTGCTCGGACAACAGACGCTGATAGAACAGCACGTTCTTCTCAAGCGACGCTTGATTTCCCGACGGTGAGTAGCCACCGCCGATCGTCAGCAAGAAATCAGCGGCAGATGCGGTACTGGAAAACAACGCTGCGGCAAAGAAAACGAGAAACACATTACGCATCAAAATACCCTGCCATCATTGAATGAGAACCGCCGCCAACACGCCCCTCGCTATTGAACCGCGAGGACGTCCGTCAAGATCGGACCAAATTCGAGGAGTCTCTCGATTTTCCACACCCGACAGCCTCCACCGACCCCGATCACTTGCGCCTCGCTCCACTGCGTCACTTTCGACCTGTAGCCACTTCTCAGCCGCGCAACTCCCGGATCAAAAACTTAATAATGATCAGGAATGAAACGTCGGCTGGCGAGGGAAGCGTCATCATCGTAGCGATGCGTTGTGTCGCGATCCGGAATTTCGACCTTTTCGTAAGGTATCTCTTCATAGGGAACGCACGAAAGGAAATGGCGAATGCAGTTCAGGCGTGCTCGCTTCTTGTCATTCGACTTGACGATATTCCAAGGCGCAAAATCAGTATCGGTGGCTAGAAACATGGTGTCGCGTGCCAAAGAATAGTCGTACCACCGACGCACCGACTCTAGATCCGTCGGACTCAACTTCCATTGTCGCAGCGGGTCTTCGATGCGTGCATGAAATCGTTGACGCTGCTCTTCAGCGCTGACCGACAGCCAGTATTTGATCAGGATGATGCCGTCATCGATCAAGCTGTGTTCGAAGCCATCGCACGTGCGCAAGAATCTCTCGTGCTGTCGTTCGGTACAAAATCCGAGCACGGGTTCCACGCCGGCGCGGTTGTACCAACTCCGATCAAATAACACGACTTCGCCCGCCGCGGGCAAGTGCGCGATGTAGCGTTGAACGTAAAGCTGTGTTTTCTCGCGGTCACTGGGGGCAGGAAGCGCCACGACACGAAACACACGAGAGCTCACACGTTCGGTGATGCGTTTGATCATGCCTCCTTTGCCCGCGGCGTCTCGGCCCTCAAACACGACGGCGATACGCGCCCCCGAATGCTTGACCCAGTTTTGAAGTTTCACAAGCTCGACTTGTAACTTCTCCAATTCCGCTTCGTACTCTTTGCGTTTCAGTTTCGGCAATTTTTGATCGCCAGCGGCATCTGGGTGGGACTCAGAATCGGGTGTCGACTCACGCGATTCTTCACGCTTCGCCTTCTCTTTGTCTTTCTTGTGCTTCTTCTTGTGGCTCATGGCCAGCCCTCCTCGTCGTTCCGGTCGCCTGTTGCATCACACATTCTAAGCGATCGGAAGCGGCGGTTCGATTGTGGGCGGTGCGGGCTGCGCCAACCTGACAGAAAAGCTGAACAAAGAACGACTTAGGCAACCGATCACCCGTCCCGGGAAGAAGTGGCGAACACCAAGAACGCATCTGCGCAGCCACATACTCGACAGCAATGTCGTGAAAGTAACTGTCGCGAAACGGCCCGCTTCATCAAAACATGGTCAACGATGAATGGACTGCGAGACTGTTGCACTGATCTCGTCGAGGACTACGATTCGCCAAATTGAACGCATCAATGGGCATGATGCCAGATCCAAGTGTGGAAGCCCATCGAAACCTCGCGTACGAGATTAACCAGGTGGATTCCACCGCCGACGACTTCCCGTGTTCACTCGTGGTTCAAGATTCAACGATTGAATAGAGCCCACCAGATTCGCGTTTCAGTTTTCCCTGGTTTGCCAATTCCAGCCAGACCGCTTTGGAAAACTGATCCGGGGGGCGAATGGCAACGACACCAGACTTTCCGCCGGAGGACATCGGGCCGTATCCGAGCCGCGACTCGTCATCCAGGCGAGTTAGCTTGAGACGCTTTCGAAACGCCTTCATTGCTAATCGGAGTTCCTCCTTGGAAGGAGGTTCAGGAGTGGGTTGGGATTCCGATTCGCTCACGGTATGCATCTTGGGTTGTCAATTTTAAAAATGGATGAACGAGATTCGACTCATCTTAGCGGCTAAACGATCTCTTCGTAATCGTTCTACACGCTGGGTCCTTTTTCTTTGGGTTTCCGATGATCGCCAGTGATGCCCGTGGCACGCACAAACAGCACCGAGCAAACCTTTGCCTGAGATTCAACGGCCTCCGATGGGCTTCGTGTTGTGTCCGCAATCACCTCAAGATTCAGATCGAAACGATAACGGCCTGCCAGATACAGAACTATCAAGTCAGATCGGAAACAGCTTTTTGTCCAGCTTCGACAACAACTGTTTAATCCCCGCGATCGTCTCCTGAGTCGTCCGCTCGCCGATGGCAGCCATCTCGTCCGTCCGCTCGAATTCCGACAAATCGAATTTCGTCACGTCCGGGGCGATCACAATATCCGCTGGTTGGACACCGACCGCGTTCATGTTGCAACTCTGCACCAAGTGCCCGCGCATCAACACTTTTAATGTCGACGGCTTCTTTCGCCGCTTTGAATCACGCTTATCTCGGCTGATGCCACTGAACTCCTTTTCCAGCTTCGCGGTGACACTCGACGCGATTACAAAGTTACAGCCTTTCGCGACTAACACATCAGCCGGAATATTGTTCACTAAACCGCCATCCACCAGTGCTTCCTGCTCGCCCAAAATCGGACTGGAAAGCCCCGGCAGATTGATGCTTTCCAAGATGCTGTGCACCGCGTCATGCTGCTCGCGAACAACTGGCCCGCCGTCAACCAAGTCGACCGTGACCGTAAAAGTGGGAATCGCCAACTGCTCCAGTCGTGCGTCCCCTAAATACTTACGGAGCATTGGATCAAATTGACCGCGGCGATACTTGCACAGCAGGTACCAGTAACCGCCACCGGGCAGACGGCGAAACAACCACGGCAACCGCAAGTCCTTCATGAAGCACTGGACGTTGTAATCGACATCCATGCCGTACGAGTAAAGAGTTCCCGTCATCGCACCAGCGCTCGTACCGGCCAACATATCGATATGAACACCATTCTGCTCGAGCGTTTTTAACACGCCCAAATGCGCCATTCCCCGGGCCGCTCCACCGCCCAGTGCGATTCCGATTCTGATACCGCGCAGGTGATGCACGATCCGTTCCAGGCCGGCGTTCAATAGATTGCCCTGGTTCTGATTTGGAGTTGAAAAAGAGAGCTTGAATGTACGCTCGACCATCGCGGTCAATTCAGGCTCTAGCGGCGCCACGTAATGTTCGCCATCCAACAACCAGACCAAACAGATTTTTTCGCGCCAGCCAATGACGCGATCCTGCAAGTGCCGAATGATCATTTTTGCTTGCTCGGCATCCTGCGGTTGCACACACCACAAAACAATATCGGAAGCCGTGATACTTCGGGCTAAGTCATCCGAAGGTTGTTGCGCCGATAAATCAATGAAGATCCGACCTAATTCGGACCACTTTCTCAACTGTTGCCCGGCTTCTTCGGCCCTGACAAGGCGACCGTTCCGGATCAACGGTTGAAAGGCAACTCCTGTCAGCGGCGTCCAGTCAGGGTCATCGCTGGCAACACATGGCGTCTCGTCGATTTCGACCAACCGCTCTGCGAGTTTGCGAGTCAACAATCGGGAAGCGGACGATTGATGGATGACGCTTACCACCGTCGGCTGATTCTTCTTCCGATCCAGGTTCATGATTTGGCGGACCCTACTTCCCGCCATGCGATACAGATTCATCTGGAACTCGCGATACTTGGCCGTGAGCCGATGGAGTTCGTCGAAACTTAGCTTCAGCAACGAAGTGGGTTCCGTCGCGTGGACGTTGACGACGGATTCTTCTTCCTGCGCGACCGCGAATAATCCAAAACTTCCGCCCCGCACCAGCGGCCGCTCTAACACAGGTTTTCCAAATATGTCGACAATGGATACCCAAACCCGTCCGCGAGTGACGAAATAGACGGCCTCCAAGGTGTCGCCCGCGCGATGAATTACCTCGCCTTCGCCCACATATAAAAAGTCGGCAGCGTCGGCGATTTCCTCGAGAGCGGCTTCGTCAAGTCCCTTCGTCCAGGGCAACCGACTCAGATCCGCCAACAGTATGTTTTCGCGGAGTGGTTCGTTGGATTTCAATTCAGGTGGCCTCATGCGGAGATTGGAACGTCCGCATTGTAATGCGGACAATCGTCACCGAAGCAGTTGGCCTGCATTATCGCGTTTGGCAACGCCGTTGAAACCTGGAAGCGAACATCCGAACAAAACCACGCTGTCGAACGAAGTTTCAACGCCGGCGGAAGAGCCTCGGGCCACCGCGATGTTTAGTCCGGTACGGCCCAACACAGCCACCAGTCGGTGACACTGGCATTTAGCCTGCAAGGTTTCGGCCGCGACTGATCGCCGCGCCATGTCCGATATCAGCGGGCGAAGATCAACCGACTTCTGACAACTTCTGACGGCGAAATTCTCCGGGCGTCATTCCCGCTAGGCGGCGAAAACTGCGACCGAAGTTGTTCGTGCCGGAGTATCCAAGCTCACCCGCGATTTCATAAACGGTCAAATGCGAACAGGACAACATTTCGCATGCCGCTTGATAACGGACACGGTCAAGCAGATGGCGATAGCTGATCCCCGATGATGCCAGTTGCCGTTTAAGAGTTGCTGGGCTGACTCCCACAAGCGTGGCTGCCGCCTGGAGTGTCGGGGGCGTTCGGTATAGAAGGCGAGAAGCGATCAGCCGATAAATCGAATCCACGGCATCGCCGTCTTGGTCAGCTCTCAAATCCCAAGCGTCGGATTCATTGAACTCAGACAGTGATTTCTGCCAGGGAGTACAGCGGCTGAGGAATTCGGTCGGGAAGCCAATACCCGTCGAGCTGCGATGAAAACTGGCCTTACAGTCCTCGAACAATTCCACGCCGAGATGCCGGTCAGTTTTTTGTTCGTGCGAGCGTATCTGCTGAGGGCGCCATGACTCGTCGACCGTGAGGCGAATGAGGTGATAGTACACCGTTAATGTCATGTCATTGATGAATCGCTGGCCGGACGAAATGACTTTCGATTCACGGTAAGAGAGCCAAGTTGTATCGCTACCAATCTCCAGGAAATACTGGTTTCCCTCGAAAGCCACGCTACCGAGTCGGGCAGCTACTTCGATTGCCTCTTTGACCGTCACACACGATCTCATCGCGACGGCGATCGGGCCTAGGTCTCCAAGCTGAAAGTCCAGATAGGCAGCGAAGACAGCGCTTCGGTCGTGCTCCCGATCAATGACGTCATCGACAAGATCGTACGCTTGCTTCTTTGCAATCCATCCTCCCGATTCGATCATTCCCCCTGGGATGCGTGCTCGATCGAGGTACCACTGGCCGTCGGCGCCGTTGTCTTCCAGGTAATCAACAAGTGGACGCAGGATTCGTGGATCAAACAGTGGAAAACTCATGTTTTGCAACCCGGTTAATCTCGCAAAATGAGCTGAAATGAGCGCAGGAAACATATACTACGCCGAAGAGCTACATCATACATTGGTGGACAAGTTTTGCAGAAAGCGAAGCATCGACACTGGAAGAATCAAATCGTCCTTGGTTGCTGGAGTTAGCATTGTGAAGAGTCCTTTGAGAATCGTGTTGACGTTGTTGCTTGTCATTCCGATGACAGCACCAGTGATCGCACAAAGCATCCTGCCCCACCCGGACCAGGCTTTCCGAGGCAAGATCGGGCTTCGTCCCGCCGACTCGCAAAAAGACTTTCCTCAAGAAGTACAGGCCCCTGAAGGAGCCCCAAACGTTCTGTTGATTCTCACCGATGACGTGGGCTTCGGAGCCAGCAGCACCTTTGGCGGCC
>JBPCVD010000327.1:0-13600 GCA_051010815.1 Rubripirellula sp. | reverse complement strand
ACACACCCTCAGCATCCAAGGCCTGCAGAGGACGATCCTCTTCGACCGTGTAGCTTCGGTTCGGCTCGTTGATCTGAGGCGCGTTGCCCGGCAACAGCGTGATCGCGTAATCCTCTACTTCACCGCTGAGAGCCAAGCCCTCAGGTCCTAGACCACCTTCGCGTGAAACGCGGAAGCGAGCGTAGGTCGAAACGGCTTCTGGTGGGATCGGTGTGGTCGGTGGAACAACGATGCAGAACGTTCGCGTGCTGGCCGATCCGGTATCTGCAAAGATGTTGGACGCGGCACCCACAAGGTTCACAGGACAAAGTTCCGAACGCAGATCATCGAAGATCGCATTGTCGGCCATCGGAATAATCTTTTCGCCCGGATCGTCCCAGTCGCCGTCGGCGTTGAAGTCAATCCACGCCTCCAGGACTCCGGCGCCCGTGACGCTGACGTCGATTGGCGTTGAGACACCGTGATTCAGAACACCTGTTGGGTTCGTTTCACTGATGAAGACGACTCCGTCTTCATCGTCAGCATTGACCAACACGGTGTCGCCGTCGACCGACACGCTGGCTGGCTCCAGTGGGCTCTCCTCGATTGCACGCAGAATCGCCTCAGCGATGGAGGCAATCGATGTCGGATCGTCGGGGCGAATCGCATAGTTGTCTTCGTCGAATCGTCCGTTGACATCGAATTCAAGCGTTGCAATCGCGACGCCGGTATCGATGGTGATCGTGTCACCATCGCGAGTTAGCGGTTCGATCGGATCGTTGATGACGATTTCGGCGGCACCATTGACGACCGAGGTGTCGAACAACACTCCCTCATTCGAGACAGCGATGGTCAAATCGTCTCCGTCAGCGGCTACCCCGGGAACACCATCGACATCGGCGTCGATGAAGCTACCCAAGAACAACTCGTTGTCGACGACGTGCCGAGGCCCGTTATTGACATTGCGGGTCGGGTAACGACCGCTGACGCCGCTCACAGGATCAGGAGCATCACCGAAGTCGAGTCCGACGGTCGGCATCAAGATGGTGAACTGAGTCGACAAGTCATTTCGATTTGCCTCCAACGGGTTCCCAGCCAAGTCAGTGATCGCTGGAAGGGCGAAGTTCTGAATGGGTCCGTTGAAGATTTCGCCATTGGAAACGAAGAACGTTGCACCGCCACGATCCTCAGCCGACAGGCTGGTCACGGGAAGTTCACCCGGTTGATTGACCGAGTTGATCGCACTGATCATCGCAAGCTTGACTTCCGTCGCACTGAATGCAGGCGAGATACGGATTGGAGTCGCTCCACCTGGAACGCCCGTCACATTCAACGTCGGAGCCGACGTCACGTCGATGACCGTACCGGGCTGATCGTCCAGCAGGACTTCGCCTGTCGGATCACCATTGGCGTCCAACTCTGCTTCGGCGGTCACTCGCAAGTTTCCGCGATTGTTGTTGATCGTGGCGGCCAAGCTGACGGCAACATCTCCGACTGTACTTCCAGGCTGGAATGGCACTGGAACATTTCCTGGAGTCACGCCGCCGCCACCAACAGCAGCCTCGAATTCGTAGGTCACCGTTTCGCTGCCTTGGCGAATCGACATCACTTCGCCATCGCTGACGATCCCTCGACGGAGCGTGCCGCCGCTCAGACCCGGAATGAAGTTCCCTGGATTGTTTGGATCGAAGATGCCATTGATATCGACGCGGCTCTCATCAATGCGGCCGAGCGAAACCTGACCGGCACCGACATTCTGAGCGGTGACGCCGATGTTGGCTCCGTTGATCGCAGCCACCAAGTTGTCAGCAACGACATCGAACGTGCTGAAACTGTCGTAAGGAACAGCAATCGAACCAAGGACAGAAGTCTGAGTACCGGAGACATTGAATTCGAAGATAACGTCCGCACCGGTGTCGTCCGTGATGACCACAACACTTCCGTCCTGGATGCCGCCACCACCGACCAAAGGCAGGCCGAGCAGTAATGGCCCAAAGACCTGAATCGTCGAAGCTCCCGTGACCGACGGCGAACCGTTGACTTCCAGCGAAGTCCCAGTCACCGCGAATCCGAGACCTTCTTCGCCACCAACGGTCAGAAGACCGCCTGGAATGACTTGCAAATCGTTAGGACTCAGCCCGGCGATTGGTGGCAAACTCTTGATTGCGTTGGAAACCAATCCAGCCAGTTCGTCCGCCGTGGTCGCTCGATTGATGTTGACCGGCACGTTTGGCACGGTAACACCGTCGTCCATTGGAACGCCGCTGATGTCTGGCTCGTCGGTACGATTGACCTCCAGCGTGATCGTCGGATCACCATTGTTCGGTGTGATCACAATCAGATCTTCATCATTTGCCGTTCGGCTCAAGCCAACCACGCTGAGCTGACCTTGCGGCACCGAGGCAGATCCGTCCAGCGGAAGATTCAAGTAGACCGAGAGTCCATTGCCCTCGATCGCAGGCGTGAGTCCAAGGCCGGACGTCGCGACTGCATCTTGGACGGCCAAGGCCACGTCCGTTGCTGCTGCCACACCGATGACATTGACTCGAATGTTCGTCGTGTTGTTCAACACATTGTTGGTGTCGAACTCGAAGGTCTCCGAGCGGGTTCCATTATCGATGACGAAGGTGTCGCCGTCTTGGATGCCGCCGGTACCGACGCCAGTCGATGGCACTTGCAGAGCCAAAGTCCGCGGCAGTTGCTGCAATCCACTCAGCGAAGTGACGGCCCGTGCACCAGGCTCAGCACCAACCACGACTCGAGTCCCAAGCACGCGAACGTCGACGTTCAACGTTCCTGCGTCGATTTGAGTCTGAATCGCGTCGCCGATGTTATTGGCGATTTCCTCCAGGAAGGCCTGCAGATCAGATTCAACGGTTGGAGTTTGGCCCGGTGGCAACACCACAGGCACGGTGCCCGGAAGTGTCGTGTCGTCCTGATTGAACTCGAATACCACGATGGGGTTGGAGCCATCGTTGATTTGGAAAATATCGCCGTCGCTCAAACCGCCGGCGTTCGTGCCGACTTGCGGAACGACCATCGTGATTGGCTCAGGCACGAGCAGGGAGTACCCCGACTCGAATTCGAACACCAACGTTCCACCGTCGCTATCCACGATGGAGAGTTGATCGCCATCGTTCACCAGACTTGGGTCTGGAGCCACCAACACCGTGCGGTCTTGGTTGTTCAGGGCGATGCGATAGGAGCGGTCACTCTGCCAGATACCGGCGAGCGGTGTCAGTGTGATCGTGTCCGAAGTGCTGTTGTAATTGAAGGTGTAATCGATCCCTTCGATCAACAGTCGATCATCTTCAAACAACGTCACGTTCGCCCCACTTGGGCGAAGATCATCAATGACCGACACGACAACGGTGCGATCATCGACACCGAAGCCGGTGAACGGATCCGATTCATCACCGGTGTCACGAAGTTGAATTCGGAATTCGTCAAACACGCCGCCGTTAAGCGTGATGAAACTGGTTGCGGGATCGGTGTCGACACCTGCAGCGTCGTTATCGCGAGGAATCTCAGCGATAGCGAACGGCCCGACGAAGTCAGCCAATTCGTTCGAACCACGATCTTTGAAGACCGAGAAACCGAGCGAACCAGGCGTTGCGAAGTCGGGATTGTCAGCACGCAATACACCGCGTACGTCGCGCGTTGGTGACAACACGTTGCTGGCGGGAAGACCGACAGCATTCTTGACCGTCACATACTCATCGCGGTCGTCCACGGAGTTGATCGCACTATCGATGATCAACGATCCACCGGCAGGCAAGAAATCGTTGCCCGCTGGATTGTTGAACAACGGTTGGTCTGTCGCGATGACGAAGTTGAAATCGTCATTCTGGTCACTGACATTCGTCGCACCGATGACTTCATCGGTCGACAAGCTCGTCTCGAGGATCCAGTGACCATCGCTGCGAATTTCGTTGTTGCGTTCTTCGTCATACTGGAACGCGTTACCAACAGCCAACACTTGCTGAGGCTTCACGAATTCGTCGCCGAAGACTTGAACACGCTTGCCGAAGCCAAGATCGTTCGTCTCTTCGACCAAGATGCTCTGATGCAGGTTGGACAGGACGTTATTCAACAGCGTCGGACTCGCACCACCAGTGACCCAGACACCGGCTTCCGCCACCAGTTGATCGGAGTTCTCAGCGAACTGAGGCTTTGTCGCGTCGGGGGTAAGTTTCAGTCCGGCAGCCGCGGCTTCGGGGCTGATCTCGATCTCCGCGATGTTCTCAAGCAGCACGTACAGTTCCGTGGTACCGATTCCATCGGTGGCACCGATCCGCTGTGTGACCTTGTTGTTCTCGCGACGGTCGTGGCCAAAACCGGTGTGATTCGAGGCACTGTCGACGGTGTAGAAGTCCGAGTCGTTCTGCAGCAACCAGTGAAGTGGTGGCAAGAACCCTGACAACGGACGGGCCGACAAGTTGACGATGCCAAGGTTGTCACCCATCTGCCCACCAAGGGCCGTCGCACGTGCTCGCGTGATCGGACCTGAGCGTCCATCCGGGCCATTTCCGTTTTCCCCATTCGGGATGGTCGGAATGTCAACGTTCTCTGCGATGTCCTGGAATCCGGTGACGGCCAATGCGATCGCTCGCATGATATCCGGAACTCGATAATCGGCTCGCAATGCCACATTGACGTTGCCGTTAACGAAGCGGGCACCGCTTGTGGAAAACTGGAAGGTAATCTGGTTACCAGTCGTGGCGTTGTTCGGACCGCCCGGAAGGTTCGGCGTCCCTTGGGCAAAGTCCGGAATCTGCGTGATGGTAAAGGTGGTACCCACCAAAGCCGACGCAAATGTTGTGGCGTTGTTGCCATCGTTGACACTCAAAACTGCCTGACGAGGAGCATAGACTTCGACACCGATTTGGTAGTCACCCGTTCCACCGGCACCATCGATGCGTCCGGACAGACTGTTCGGATCGTAAGCTTCGTTACCGTCTCCGCTAACCGCGATGTAGTAGGTACCAGTGGCCAACGCCGTGAAGTCAACAAACGGATCAACGGCAGTTCGGCCGGCATCGTTCTGAGGGTTATTGACTGACGACTCAGGATCAAGGTACTGCGGAGCCGTTCCCTCTTGGTTCACGGTCTGCGCAATCCCATTCAACCTATCCAGGGTTTGCGGAACACCGAATTCGTTAAAGATTCGAATCGACGTATCTGGGCCGTTGGCCAGCGTGTCGATATCGACGATCAATCGATCCCCAACAACCAAGTCGACCTGATAGATGTCAACATCGTTCTCAGGCGTGACCAAGTTGGACGCGTTGTCACCAATGATTCCGTTGGAGATGTACGGACCAGTGTGAGCTCGCCCAGCGTGCGTAATCACAGGCTCTGAAAGCAGATCGTTGTTCTCTAAAGTGGGATCTCCCACAAACGTCGATTCGATTCCGTCGGCACCATAAACGGTGTTGTTGACGACACGCGCCAGCGGCTGAACCGCTTCACCCACCGGTGCTAGCGAGACTGTTGGAATCGACCCACCACCCTTCGCGTAAACGTTGGTGAAGTAAACGTTACTCGCACCTTCGATGTAAACAGCCGCGGTCGAGAACGATTCAGGTGTGCGTGCGAACTGCTCAGAGAACTCATCTCGTGTATTGAGTGAGGGCCCGATGTAAGCGGTCACCAGTTCCGCCATGTCGTTTGTCATCAGGATGCTACCCTGAATCGACTGCTGAATCGACAACATCAGCTCGAAACTGGAGTACCCGTAGTCGCGTTCTCGACCACTGGTTGGATTGTCGTTGTAAGCGTTTCCGTCGAGGCGGCGGTAGTAAATCGGAACGTGACCGTCCGTGAATCCATCACCACCAATCTGCCCACTTCCGCAGGCGGAAGTAACCGCGCCGGAGATGTCCTCGAATTCAAAGACCACACGCGTGCCACCAGCGTCAATCGCCATGGCCAAACCATCACAGATAATCGGCGTGTCGAGCCCGTCCAGGTTGTCGAGGACGAAGGGTCGTGTTTGCCCCTCAATCTTGATTCCGGCCAGGCCAGCTTGGTCCACGGTGTTGTTACGGACCACAACACCCGGAGCTAAACCGCCCAAAACGGAATCGTTCAGCGTCGGAAGGTTTCGAACCGCACCGGGATAAACATTGCCAACAGGAGGCTGCTGCAAGAATGGGTGTGGTGTTTGGATCGGCCCCTGGGCAAACGGATCGTTGAAACCGAATCCGGGGAAGAAGAATCCGCCGCTCGGAGCTTCCCGCAAGTCTTCCGGATCGACGTCGCGGTCACCCGGCTCGCTCCAGACTCCGATCGCGTGAGCATCGCTGATCTGGTTGTTTTCGATAATCACTGCCGACTGGACACGATGATAGTTTTCGTCACCCACGCCATCGTGCAGAATCGCCGGCATCAAAATGTCGCCATTGGCATCGGTCGACAGGTTGAGCGGAGCCGCCTGAGCCGAGGCCACCGCATCGAAGCTTCCATTGACAGCACCAAACAAATTCAAGCGATTGTCGGTCAACGTCCCGGTATCAATCCCGGACGCGGAGGCCGCTTCGACATCCAGCTGAGACGACTGGTTGATCGCCGTTCGAATTCGTTGAGCGATCACTGCACCGGAATCGCCAGCGGTGAACGCAATCGAAACATTACTGAAGTTGGTAACGTTGTCGGTCGTGAACTCGAATCGCTGAGTGAACGAACCATCGCTGATCGTGAACGTGTCGCCATCGCTGATCTGACTTCCATCAGGGGCGACAATCGTGATGTCCTGGGAATGACGATCGTTCGTATCGAAGTCTCGAGTCAACGTCTGTGACGATCCGAAGAAGCCACCCGTTGTTGAAGCAAAGTCAGTCGCGGTACGAACTTCCAACTGGTACTCACCAGCGTTTCCGAATCCAAAACTGAATCCGTCTTCGCCACCACGAGCGTTGAAGATCGTTTCTCCACGTTCCGCAAAACCGACAATGAAGTCGTCCAGATACAGGCCTTCACCGCCAACACCGACACCTGCCTCGTACTCAAACGTGACTTGAACGTTGGTATGACCAGCAAAGTCGGCGAGCGAGACAACGTTCTGACGCCATCGTGAGTCACCGAAGAGGTCTCCGAACGTCTCTCCAACTTGGTCCTGATCACTCGTGACGGTGTAGCTGACGATGTCAGTGAAGTCTTGGTCGAGCAGATAGTTGAAGTAGAAGTTCGGCATATCGTCTGCGGAATAACCCGTCAGATCGAACGATTCGCTGACAAGCGTTCCTGTCGTCGAAGGTGCGCGATCAAAGAACAGGCTTTGGTTCCCAGAGGCGCCGCCCGTTTGAGGCAGGGCATGATTCTCGACCGAGACATGAACTCGATACTCGCCACTGGTCGGCAGATCGTTGTTAGAGATCGAAATGACGCCATTGCCATCGATCGTGACAGCCGTGTTGTCGGCTGCGACACCAATGAAGTAGAGACCGGCATCCAAAATTCCATCAAAGAACGGGTCGACGGTGTTCAGAGGAATGTCGGCGATGCCGTCCATATTCGCATCACCAGGCGCACTTCCCGCACGACCATCGTTCGGATCCGAATCAACGATTTCAGGCGTGACAAACGCGAATCCACCGAGCGTCGATTGGACCATGAACAAGTCCAGATCAATGCTGTCTGGATCAGGAATGAAGATAGGAGTTTCGTCATCATTATCGTCGGCACCCTGGAACGGGTTGAACCCGCGATCGATGTCGACGATCACTCGCGTGCCATCCTCAGGCACCAAGATCTCCAGGAAGTCAACCGCGTCAAACGCCATGCTTCCATCGATTGAAATGTGTGGAATGACCGTTGAGGTATTCTCACTCGTTCCGGTACCGAAGAAACCGCCGCTAAACGCACCACCGATCTCATTGTTGTCAGCGATCGACCAATCGAGTGAGTCGATGTCGAATGCCGTGAACGGCGAATCACCAATATCGAAAGGAATCGGCGCGAAGCCCTCCCGATAGATTGTCTCGGGAACAACTTGTCCGATGTTCGAATTGTCGAAGTTCTGCTGAACCCCGTGACCAGCCTCATTCCCTCGGTCAGTCGTTTTGACAAATCCGCCAGCCACAATGGAGGCGTCTGTAAACAGTTCTGGGAAGCGTGGTCCGCTAGCAGTCGAGGACTGCGATGGATTCACACGATCTTCGAACAGACGCTGAATCGAGTTGATTGGCTCTCGACGGACGAGGATGTTATCGGTCAATTCGTCTGGAATCGAAGACGATTCGGTGATCGCCACGTAGTACGTTCCCTCGGGCAGCGAAACGGGCCCGACGAAGGCGTCTCCATTCCCTGAAGAACCTCGCATCAATCGCTCAATCGCATCTGACTCACCCAACGGGCTCGTGCGATCCTCAGCAACATTGGCGTTCTGTCCAAACAGGACCAACCGCGGCGAGTCAGGTCCGAACTCACCATCTGGATCGTAGAAAATACTTAGGTTGGTATCAGGACGACCGCCATCGGCGTAATCGATGTCAAAGACGGTCGACTGATACAGTTCCGTGGCAAGGTTGAAGTCGAGATCGACCTGGTAGAAGTCCACATCCGAGCCGAACTCGAGTCGACCACCCACACTGATCACGTTCTTCTTGTTGTTGACCAAGTTGCCAAGGTTCTGCGGGCGATCACCTGGAGGAGAAATGTCCGTGAACGAACCACTCGATGAATCGATCTGGTCGTTGTCACCTGAGGCTTGGCTGAAGAAGAAGAAGTCGCCATTGCCAACGCCTTCATTCTCTTGCGCGTCGCCGAGCAACGGCGATTCACCAGGCAAGCCGCGCACGTGCACACCATGGTTGGCGTAGCGAATATCTGCAAAGCGGACAACGCTACCAGAGAACTCTTGAGCTTCTGACAGACGGACTTGGAATCGATAGCCACCCTTAGTCAAACCACCGGCCGCATCATCGGGATTCACCGACGCACTGCGAACTCGGAAGAAGTAGACGCTGCGACTATCAATGCTGCTCTGCGTTCCGGGCAGCGTGAATCGCAGACCCGCATCACGTGGGTTGGTTGAGTTGAAATCTTCGTAAAGTCCGCCGACACCAAAGTCGGTGTACTCATCAGCAACCTCTTGCAACGTGCCAACATTGGACTGTCCGTTGCCGAGCACATCTTCGTCTCCGGCAATCTCTGCAAAGCTGTTGTCGCTTCGGCCGAGCAAGTTACCGCTGACGTCGAGCAACTCGACGACGGTATCGAGCTGGAACAACGTCTTGTCGATGTCGATCCAAACTTCGGTCCCGGGTGATCCGACGAAACTGTAGACGTCGACGTCGGTCGGACCGCTAAGGTAACCCTCCACCTCGAAACCAATTCGCCGCGTATCGTCTCCCTCGTCAATCGACGGAGCCAATTCGCCCAAGACTTGAGCGTTCTCGGTCGCGCCGTTGAACCCAGGAGGAACCGCAGTCGAAAGTTCCTGCTCGAGAATGAAATCGACGTTGCGATCGTTGCTGTATTGATCCAGCAAGATGCTACGCCAATCGTTTGTTTCGGGACGTGAGCCAAACGAGTCACCATTCGTGTCGGTGAACTGTGTCCCACGTGTGGAAAGACCAGCACCAACGGTGTCGTCCTTGAAACTCGTCAAGACAACCGGTGCGCCGGGAAGACCCACAATTTGGACGGTTCCGCCGATTCGGTCACTGATGCTTCCGGGCGTTCCGGTTGCGGTGAATCCAGTTCCCAGAGTTGGACTGTTTGGCGTGCCTGCACCGCTAAGCTTGACAACCAAACTCTCCTCGGGACGGCTCTTCAGCAGCAATCCACCCGAGCTATGGAAGTTGCCAACCACAATCGAGTCCTGCAGCATGTGAACGATATCGGTATCGTCCCAGATGCTTTCGGTCGTCAGCTCGCCACCACGAATGTCCAAGCCACTGATTTGCTTGTCAGCGTCATCGTCGGCCGGCACGTTCTCGTAACGGTTCTCTCGGATCAACGCCCCATGGTTGTCATCCAGATTGCTAAGACGATCGATCGATCCAGTGCTACGGCCCTTGTCGAGCACGTAGTCGGCAATCAAGGAGTCGCTGTCGATCGCGATGATCGAACCACGGTTGTCGATGAAGTCGTTACCGACAATCGTTGGAGTTGCTCCGCGAACGAACAGGGTCGAAGGCGTGATGCCTAAGCGGCCTTCACGTCCGACGTCACCCGTGCCGTCCTGACCAGCTTCATTGAATTCGAATCGCGTGTTCGTGATTCGACCATCCGCCTGCTGGATCTCAACGGGGGCAAAACCTCGCGACTTGCCACCGATCAGACTGACGCCACCGGCGTAGGCGATGATGCCGTTGTCGATACTGATTCGCGAAGTTGGGCTCGCGTAGAGACCGGACCAATCACCGCGATCCGCCTGGGCGGGCGGAGTCGTCAAGTTGCTATCGTTGTTCGTATCAAACGTTCCGCCGGCGCCATAGCGGTCATCCAAAACGCTGGTGAAGACCACGGGATTCGCTTCCGAGCCTTCGGCCAAGAATTGCGTGCCCTGACCGAGCTCGATGCGTGCGCCTTGCAGCTTCACGACCAAGCCTGGGTCGAACACCAACGACCCGTCCAAGCGACCACGACGTCCGGTCGCGTTCAAATCCAAGATACCACCCAGCGAAGTTCCGTCATCGATGAACGACTGGCTCGACGAGTCGAGCGAAGCAATCAACTCAAAGACTGGATTCGCCGCGCTCATGTCGGCGCGATACAAGCGACGTGAAACGTAGTCCGCCTGCTGAACAGCAGAAAGTCCGATCAACTCGACCGAACTGTCCGGGCGAACGACCGTGATGTCGAATGCATGCCCAGCAGTGGTTGCCAGCGACTCAAACCCGTCGCCATCAACGAAGGTCATTCGGTACTGGTAATCGGCAGGCTGAAGCGCTCCGCCACTCAATTCGCGACCCGATGTCGCCGACAGGTCAGGTGAGAACCCATCCGTGATCGATCCCCCTGGATTGCCTTCGACAAACAGGTTTTCCGCCACAACGTGAACGATGCTCGTATCGTCGAAGCGAACGGATGTCGTGACCGGCTGTGCGGGACTGACCGGAGTCGTCGTCGAACGGATGAAGACACCGTTGATACTGTTGTCGATCAGATCGTTGTTATGGATATCGGGTCCGACACGCGAATAGTCAGCGGTGAATGCACCGTTCACCTGGAAGACGGGTGCCTGGAAACTCGTTTCCTCGAAGCTGTTCGGAGCGGCGCTGATCGCAGCGTCGGCACTGAACAGAATCTCATTGAACGTGATGGTCGGACGCAGATTAATGATTTGAATCGGATTCACAGTCTGCTGAACCGAATCAATCAGCAAGTTGCTCGTACCGCCGTAACGCAAGTCTGCGTGATTGACGTGTTGCAGGAAGATTCCCTCGTCTTCCAAGTCACGTCGGCCTTCTGCCTGATCGACATCCCGACGGAAGACAAGTCCACCCCAGTTGCCCGAGGAAGGTTCAGGATTGATACCCGCCGCCGCCGCATCAACGGCGCGATCTCGCGTGCTGGTGAAGATCACCTTGCCGTCATCGAAGCCGGTACGGTCCGCATCGTCGTCGCCGATAATCGTTGTCTTGACAGGCTGACCCTGCAGCGAAAGCTCAACCAATCGCGGAGCACCAAGAACCTGCAATGCACCGTTGCTGCGATCCAACTGAACGCTGCTACTGCCGACGCCGATACGAGCGTTACGAAGCTTGAACGCGGCACCTGCATCGATCATCGTGGTCACGCCTTGCGGCACTTCCATCGTGCGACCATCTTCGAGCGTTTGACCGCCTGTGTCTGACACGCCGATCTGGTAACTGAAGTTATCGGCTTCCGTGGTGATATCTTGATCGGCACCACCGTTGCCGACGATACGGACGATATCGCCCGTCAACGCCGAACCAAAGGCGTTCGCAACAGCAGGGTTGGAGATATTGTTGAATGGCTGATCAAGGCTTCCGTCAGCTTGAGGACCGGCCGTCTTGTCAACGAAGATGTTTCGCCCCAAGACATCGCCGCCACGGAAGTCGCTCGATACGGAAATTGATCGCTCGCCATCAAAGATGACCGTCGCACCATCAGTGCCGACCGAAACACCTGTTTCGTTTCTGCGACTGTTGATTGCCGACTGCAGTGCCGACGCAAGCGAACTCGGAGGCGTGGGGAAGCCTGCCTGCCCTGGGTTGTAGTCCACGGCAATGTTGCCGGGACGTGCCGTGCCACCTAGCGGCACGAATTCGTAGGTTCGAACGACACCGTTTCCGCCAGTCACCGTGATCGTTTGACCGTTGGTCACAGCCGCCCCATCCTCGGTGAAGTTAATCATCCGATTCAAAGCGCGCGTCTGGAACCAGAAGTTACTGACTCCGCCAGACTGTCCATTTCCGTCGCCATCGAGCGGCGTACCAGGCACATCGATTCGGTCGCTGTCGAGGTCGCGAATCACATCAACTTCGTCTACCGCAGGCTCGAACTTCAGGTGCAACTCGTACTCGCCCTGAGTTCGCCCACCGTAACTACTACCGGGCACGGTTGGGTCGTAGTGATCGTTGCCACTTGCCGCGACACCGACGTAGTAAACGCCTGCACCAAGCGAAGCGATGACTCGAGAGTCTTCGCTGAAGTAGTCGTCGTTGCGACTCAATTGAGTCACCCCGCCACCGCTGAGCAGCAGTGGTGCGTAATTTAGATCGGTGGCACCAATGTCGGTGTCGGCTGCGCCCGTGACCAACGTGGCCCGGAAGATCGAACTGGCAAACGGATCATCATTGATCGCGTCGACGACGTCCCCGACGGGGACACTGGTGATCAAACCGCTCAATCGAGGCATGTCGATCAAGATTCCGTTCGCAACTGGATTCCCCAGATTGTCGAGCGGACGAGTCACGCGAATCGCGTTATCTGTCCCGACGCGGTCGGTCTGAATGATATCGATTCGTGAGTTGTTGCCGAGCAACCCCTCTTCCAGTGATTCGATGACAACCTGTAACTCGGTGCCGACACCAAAGTCCGTCGAGATCGAAGCGTTGTGCTGCTGAAACAACGTCAACGTCGTATCCAGAAGACTTGAGTTTGCTAAACGCTCCGAGAAGGTTTCAGCGGTCAGCGTGCCCACTCGGTCGGCATCGCCAAGATTGACTTCGAAGCGGTACAGGTCGACATCGATACTGTCGGAACGATGGAGGTAATTCCCATGCAGAGTGTCGTAGTTGCCCGGGAACACAGGCTCCAAGTTACGCAAGTCGCGCTGGGGTTCGCCAACATCCAGCGGGTCGACCAGACTTGGAATCGGATCCTCTGGATTGATCGTGTCATTCAAGAAGACTGGATCGAGGGTCATCAGGGTCTGCGACGGCAAGTCAGGCGTCTGCTCCAGACCAAGAATCAGTCCGATGCCCGCCATCGCCTTCCGCAGGAAGTCTTCACCGTAAGCCAACTGGAAATCGGCTTCGTTACTGAAAACGATGGCCGACTCATTGAACGTGGGGTCAATTCGAATCCGCGCGTCGAGCACTTGCTGCGAAATCGGGAAAATCCCGGGGCGTGGCTGTAGGTCAGCGGTATCGCCCAGCGCGAAGGTAATGCCCTGGTCGGCCGTTTCGCGGAACTGTACTCC
>JBPCVD010000326.1:0-5576 GCA_051010815.1 Rubripirellula sp. | reverse complement strand
GTCGCGAAGCGTGGCAACACGCAAGCGAAATGCAGTGGCCGGAACGACGTCACGAAGAATGGATTCGTACGGACATCCGCACGTTCCAAATCGGCAAGTTTGGAGTTCCTGCGAAGCCTGAAACGTCCTCGGATATCGTCGGTGACGACATCCACCAATTGACAGAAGGTGTCGATCTGGCGGGCCGCATCGAAACGATCGATAGTGTCGTGACTCGCGAATCGTTCGACGAAGGCTTGGCTGCGAAAGGTGTGGTATTCGGAAGCCTCTCGCGTCTGAGCGAGTCGCATCCCGATTTGGTTCGGCAATACTTGTGTTCCGTCTTTGATCCGGACTACGACAAGTTCGCCGCGACACACGCTGCGTTCTGGTCGGGGGGACAATTCCTGTACGTGCCACGCGGCGTTGTGATTGATCGCCCGATCCATATCGGATCGATCTTGTCACCCGGCGGGACAGATACCACGCACACGCTGATCGTGTTGGAGGAAGGTGCGGAAGCGACGGTTCTGCACGAGTCCAATAGTACCGATCCTGGTGCCTCGGGTTTGCATGTGGGGGCGGTTGAATTGATTCAAAAGCCTGGCTCGCACCTGCGTTACGTCAACTTGCAGGAGTTGGGGCACAAGACTTTCAACTTCGCGCATCAGAAAGCTCAAGTGGACCGCGATGCAACGTTGCAGTGGACGCTTGCCGCCATGGGATCGCTGCTGTCCAAAGTCAATCAGTCGGTCGACTTGATCGGTCCCGGTGCGGATAGTCAGGTCAATGGCGTGATGTTCACCGAAGGCCGTCAACACATCGCGTATCACACGCTTCAGCACCATCGTGCCCCCAACTGTCACAGCGACTTCCTGTACAAGGCAGCTCAGCAAGACAGGAGCCGCACGGTTTGGCGTGGCATGATCAAAGTCGACAAGGAGGCTCAGAAGACGGACGGTTATCAGCGAAACGACAATTTGGTGCTGTCGCACACCTCGCGCGCCGATTCGATTCCGGGCCTCGAAATTGAGGCGGATGATGTTCGTTGCACGCACGGCAGCACAACCGCCCAAGTCGATGAAGAGCAGATCTTTTATGCCCGCTGCCGAGGCTTTACTCGCAAGGAAGCAACGCGAATGATTGTCAGCGGCTTCTTTCAGCAGATCTTTGACCGCATATCGATCGAAAGCGTGCGTGAAGCTTTGGGGGCCGCCATCGCTCGCCAAGTGCGCGAGTACGATTGATCCCCGTTGCAGTTTCCATCAATACTCGCCCCTCAAAACCAAACACACAACATTTTTCCGCAGGAGATCTTCCATGCCACTCGCAGAGGATACCGTTCGCGAAGCACTCAAGCAGGTCATCGATCCCGAGCTCTTCGTCAACATCGTTGATCTGGGCCTGATCTATGTCGTTGCTGTCGGCGATGAGAACGAAGAAGGTCGGCACGAGGTCAAAATCGAAATGACGATGACCAGTCCGATGTGTCCTGCGGGTCCACAGTTGGTTGCGGGAACTAAATCTGCAGCCGAGGGACTTGACGAGGTCGAGAGCTGCGAAGTGAAGGTGGTCATGGAGCCGGCATGGTCTCCCGATAAAATGACCGACGAAGCTCGAGATCATCTCGGAATTTTTTAGGAAGCTTGCGAGAAGAACATCGGTGCATCCGATTCGGGGGCATTGGGTTTCGGGACGCCGGATTCCGGACGTATCGGATTCCGGGGCATGGCGCAGTGAAGCCCTGCACGATGAATATCAACTTGCAGGACCCTGTACAGCTGTATCTGCGAGACCCCCGACGGCCGTCGAGCCGAGGATGGTTGGTGCCGCGGAGCTGAATGATCCGCTATCATACGCGGTTCCTTCACGGCTTTTCTCAGAAGGATCTGGTCCGATAGGGGACTCTTTTCATGCGAATATTCATTGGTGAGTACGTCTGTGGAGGCGGACTCGCAAACCAAGACGCTCAAGACATTCAAAACAGCCTTCGGCTCGAAGGCACTGCGATGTTGCGTTCAATCGTTGCCGATTTGGCGGAGATCGCGGAGGCCGTGGTGCCTCTCGATCCTCGGTTCGGCGATACGCTCACCGACAGCGCTGCCACGACGATCTCCATCGATCGTGAACAAGGGCTTTGGACACAGTGGATCGATGCTGCCAAGGAATGTGATGCGGCGCTGATTGTCGCTCCCGAAAGTGACGGAGTGATGGCCAAGGGCGTCGCAATGTTGCGAGCCAGCGGTATCGATGTGATTGCCGGTAGCGGTGACTTTCTGCGTACGGCCAGCGACAAGTATCTGACGGCCAAGACCCTTTCCGCCGCTGGAGTGGCACATCCGCTTTACATGACGCTGTCGGATCGACGTCTCCAGGATGAGCGTGAGACGCATTCCAGGTTCGTCGTCAAACCACGCGATGGCTGCGGGACACAAAAGATCTTGACGTTCGACGCGTTCGACGAAGCTCGTGCGGCGTTGGAGGAGAACTCCATTCTGCAGGCGTGGATGCCGGGGCAAGCCGTTTCGATTGCGCTCGTCGCCTCGCCAACTCAGCAGTCCTACCTACCAGCGGTCTCTCAACACTTGGCCGATTCGAATTGCGAGTACGCCGGCGGGCAGGGGCCGCTCAACGACGATGCCCAACGACGTGCAACGGCTTTAGCGTCTCGTGCGATCGCGGCGATGCCTCCGACGGTGCGAGGGTTCGTGGGACTTGACCTGCTTCTTGCCGATCGGCCGGGTGAAGACTGTGTGATCGAAATCAATCCGCGGCTGACGACATCCTACGTTGGCTTGCGGCGGATGATTCATGGCAACCTTGCAGCTCGCCTGTTCGACCTGGAATCGGGGCCCGTCTCCTGTTCGGCTCCTGTTGACGCTGTGCGTTGGACACCTGATGGCCGCGTTTGGATTCATGATGCGGTCGCCGAGCACGCATAGCGTTGACCATGGATAGTCGCATCGTCGGTGTGGATGTTGGTGGTGCCAACCTCAAGTACGCGGCATTGACTGGGCAATCGGTGTCACGGTCGTTCCCCATGTGGCGTCAACCGGAGTCGCTGGCTGAGACTGTCGTCGACGACTTGCGATCTAATTTCGAGGGCGGTCGAGCGATCAAGCATCTTGCTGTCACGATGACTGGCGAATTGGCCGACTGTTTTGTCGACCGTGCTGAAGGCGTTTCGCAGATCGTATCGCACCTGGTTCAGGCCGCATCAGCGCTCGCGATCGAGGATGTGCAATTCTACGGCGTCGATGGCGGTTTTCATGATGCAAGCTGGGCTGCGACACATGTTGATGTGATCGCCGCCGCCAACTGGCACGCACTGGCAAGTTGGGTGGGACGCAGCGTTGCAGCCGATGCGACGCTGATTGATATCGGTTCGACGACGACGGACATCGTGCCGATTGCAGACGGGCGCGTCGCGACACAATCGCAAACCGACTTTGACCGGCTTCGTGAAGGCTCATTGGTTTACGTCGGATGTCGTCGTACGCCTGTCTGCGCGCTGGTTGACTCATTGTTGTTGCGTGGCGATGAGGTGCCTGTCATGAACGAACTGTTTGCCACGATCGATGACGCCATGATCTTGGTGAATGCGACTGGCGAAGACAGGGATGATTGTGATTCCGCCGATGGAAAACCGCGAACGCTTGATCATGCCGCGGCAAGAATGGCACGCATGCTTGGTTTGGACCGACGAAGTATTTCGACGGCCGATGCGAAGGTGTTAGCGGAGCAAATCGTGACGTCGGCGATTCGACGCGTGGGCGAAGGCCTCAGCCAAATCGGATTCGGTCCAACGGTCGTGATCAGCGGGCATGGATCGCAATTGATCGATTTACCGAGCGGCCTTTCTGTCATTCGGCTCGCCGACACTCTGGGTGCCGATACGGCGCGGAGTGCTCCCGCGTTGGCAGTCGCGACGCTGCGTCGTCTTCAGTTGGATCAGGAGGCCGGCGAGACCATCGGCTCGTCCGAGAGACGCGCCGAGGTCAGCGGGCCGTGACTCGTCGTGTGGTGAAGGTCGGTGGAAGTCTCCTTTTGCGTGAGGACCTTGTCTCTTCGCTGTCGCACTGGATGGAGGCTCAATCGCCATCGGAGACGTTGATCGTCGTGGGCGGGGGCCGGCTGATTGACGCCGTTCGCGAGCTCGACCGACTACGGCCCGATGATCCGGAAGCAGTGCACTGGACATGCGTTGAACTCCTCAATGCAACCGGCCGCATGCTCGCTCGTTGGTTCGAGTGGCCCTGCGTGGAGAGCCAAGCTGCCTGCAGCGAACTGCTGGCCACGCAGCGATGGTCCCAAGAGACCGCGGTCGTGTTGCCGACCGCGTTCTACCACGCGGACGTCAATCCCACCGCGATCTCGCTTCCTCATGACTGGCGGACGACGACGGACTCGATCGCCGGTCTGTTGGCCTGTCTTGCCGGTGCGGACGAACTCGTCTTGCTTAAGACATGTGACGTCGACGTCACTCGCAGTCTGACTCAACTCGCCGCGGATGAAATTGTGGACTCGGCGCTTCCGGGTATCGAGAAGCACCTTCCACGAGTTCGCGTGGAACGACTCATCTGAAGTTGCGTTCAAGGACGCGGGACGGACTCACTCATTGGATCGTCCCTTGTCCAGCAGGCGAGCGCGGAGGCGGTTGCCGTATTCTTGGGGATCGCCATCGGACTTGTAGAGTTCGATCGCCTCGTCGATATTCCCTGCACGCTCGAGGCTGCGAGCCAAGTTGTATCGGGCTGCCGAAGGCCATGGCGACAAAGCGTCACCGGTTAATTCTCGCTCGGAGATTAGGTCCTCGTTCAAAACACGTTTGGACAACCACGTCTCGGCCGTTTCGTAGCGTGCATCGTCATATTGAATCAGGCTGATCCAATAGGTTGCCGTGCTCTTTCCCATCCGCATCATGTCTTGCGTGTGGCGAAGTTGCAGGTCGTACACTTTGGGATCGACGCCTAGGTCACGCCGCACGCCATAGGCCCGTTGCAGATCGACATTGATCCTCAGGTCCTCGATCTCGAACTCGGGCGCTCGCTGACCCAAATACAACACTCGGGCGCCTTTGGTGTCGGCATCTTCGTCTTTGTCGAACTGTCCATGGAGGTGACGCCAGCGAGCCATGGCAAGTTGTTTGGACATGTCGACCGGCGCGTCCATGATTGCCCAAGCCGACATGTTCCAAAAACCGAGTTGAGGATCTCGCATGGCCGCCGCCTCAAGTTCCTGCTCATAAACAACGGACTTCAGTGGAGTCGTCCACAACCGTACGCCTGCGATGCCGGGAACCGCATCAATTCGCTCGGCAAGCGCATCGGCATCCACGAAAACCTTCATCCTTCGGTTTCCGGTCAAGCCTGACTCGAGTAGCTTCATTCGCGGGCTGATCGCTTCGGGAAGGACGTTCAGCAGCGCGATGCACTGTTGAATGTCGTCCTTGGTCAGTGGGTAGTCAAAGTACGACACCACTCTCAGTCGTCGCATGACTGATGCATCGCTGCGGGCTTCAGCTAACGTCGCGATGCCAACTTGTCCCGGTCCAGGAACAAAGATGCCCAATTCGGGTTCGAACAAGTAGATCTCGT
>JBPCVD010000325.1:0-7454 GCA_051010815.1 Rubripirellula sp. | reverse complement strand
GGCATCATCCTGAGCCGAGCGACCAAATCATCGGCAGCTTTCTCATCGAGGCCGTTCGCCGACCAGATCGGTATACGGTGTCCCCACCAAAGCTGACGGCTCACCGGCCAATCACGCTTCTCTCCAAGCCAATCGAGATACCCTTTACGGTAGCGTTCCGGATAAATCTGAACGCGCTCGTCACTTACGGCATCCATCGCTGACTGTGCCAGCTCGTCCATGGCCACAAACCACTGATCCGCCAGGTAGGGTTCAATGGGAGTCTTGCTTCGGTCGCTATGAGGCAATTCGATTTCACGGTCCTCCACTTCACCCAGCAACTCCAGCGTCTCCAAGTCGGCGACCACTTGCTTACGCGCCTGGGGAATCGTGAGACCCTCGTACTTTCCACCCTCGGAATTGATGGTACCGTCGGGATTCAGGATGTTGATCATCGGCAAGTCGCCGCGCAGACCAACCTCGTAGTCATTGGGGTCGTGCGCGGGGGTAATCTTCACACAACCGCTTCCCAGCTCCGGCTTGGCCCAGATGTCCGCAACGAGAGGGATCTCCCGATCCATCAACGGCAGCCTGAGCGTTCTGCCATCCAAAGCCATGTCGCGAAGGAGTAACAATTGCGGCAGCATTTCGGTTCGACGGACACTCAACTGCTCCAACTGAACCTCAATGTCGGCCCGTTCCTTGTCCTTCGCCTCCGTCAACTTATCTCGCAGTTCCGTCTCAATCTTGTCCAGCGCCTTCTCGGGATCGGGGTGCACGGCAACAGCGGTGTCGCCCAACATCGTCTCGGGCCGCGTCGTGGCAATCTCGACTCGATCAGGTTCACCAGATTTCGGATTGATCACGGGATAGAAAAAGTGCCAAAAGTGCCCCTTCTTGGTAACGTTCTCAACTTCGTCATTGCTGACCGCTGTCTGCAGAAACGTGTCCCAGTTCACAAGACGTTTGCCACGGTAAATCATCCGCTTGCTGAAGAGATCATAGAAAGTGGCGCGGACCGCAGCGGCACAAACGTCATCGAGGGTGAAACGCAGTCGATCCCAGTCGCAACTGCACCCCATGCGTTTGAGCTGCCCGAGAATCCGTTTCTCATATTGGGCTTTCCACTCCCAAATCCGCTCGACCAATCCCTCGCGACCGAGGTCGTGGCGAGTCTGATTCTCCTGCTCCTTTAATCTTCGTTCCACAACCGCTTGTGTCGCGATGCCGGCGTGGTCGGTTCCCGGCATCCACAGCGCCTCGTAGCCCTGCATTCGACGCGTACGGATAACGATGTCCTGCAGCGTGTTGTTCAATCCATGCCCCAGATGCAAGGCACCGGTCACGTTCGGCGGAGGAATGACAATCGAGAAAGGCTTTCGATTGGGATTCACTTCCGCGTGCGCGCACTTTGCTTCATCCCAAGCCAGTGCAATCCGTTCCGCGGCCGTCGCATGATCAAACCGATCAGGAATCTCGTTCATCAGTCGTTCAGAATCAAATGGGAAGAAAGAAATTGAATTCGGGACATCACCACGCATTCCCGTCGGGAGGTGGCAAGCCATCTGTTAACCACCAAGTGGCATTTCATCTTTGTGGAGCTTGTATTCAACCGAATCGACCAGCGCCTGCCAGCTCGCTTCGATGATATTCTCGCTCACGCCAATCGTGCCCCAAGTCTCATCGGCATCACCACTCTCAATGTTGACTCGAATGGAAGCAGCAGTTCCCGCACCCGAGTCAACCACACGAACCTTGTAGTCGATCAGTCGCATGTCACCGAGGCAGGGATAGGTTCCGAGCAATGCCTTTCGAAGCGCGTCATCCAACGCGTTCACCGGACCATGACCTTCCGCGGCATCAAACCACAACGTTTCGCCCACCTGCAACTTGATGATTGCTTCGGCGAAAACGCGTTTGTGACTGCTGTCACGGTCGCCGGCAACGATGCGATACTTGATCGGCTCAAAATGAGCGGTGAACGTACCGGCGACTCGCTTTACCAACAAATCGAATGATGCGCCCGCGTTTTCGAATTGGTACCCTTGATTCTCTAATCGTACGACCTCTTTAAGAATCTTGTCCATCAACTCTCGATCATCCTGGATGTTGTGCTGTGTCGCGACCGCAACGATGTTGCTGCGTCCTGACAACTCACTCACCAAAATCCGGCGCTCATTTCCGACCAAAGCAGGATCGATATGCTCGTACGTTTTCGAAGCTTTGTTGATTGCATGAACATGCATGCCACCCTTGTGAGCAAAGGCACTTTGCCCCACGAATGCTTGTCCATTTCGCCACTGCAAGTTGGCGGTCTCGTAGACATATCGGCTTAGTTCGGTCAGGTGTACCAATGGCACACCCCCAAGAACACTGTAGCCTTCTTTCTTCAGGGCAAGATTGGACATTACCGAGATCAAATCGGCGTTGCCACACCGCTCGCCGATTCCATTGATCGTTCCTTGCACTTGTGTCGCACCGGCATCCACCGAGGCAAGCGAATTGGCAACCGCAAGCTCGCCGTCGTTGTGTGTGTGAATCCCAATTTCAACGTCGTAATCGGACAGTTCTGCGATCGCTGTCCGCGTGATCTCCGCCACGCGTTCCGGCAGGGCCCCACCGTTCGTGTCACATAGCACCAACCATTTGGCTCCCGCCGACGCGGCCGCCATGAGTGTCTTGATCGCATACTCGGGATTGGCGTTGTAGCCATCGAAGAAATGCTCGGCGTCGTAAATCAGCTCTGAATGACGACTCAGGAATTCGCCGCTCTCACCGATCATCGCAAGGTTTTCTTCCAAGGTCACACGCAACACTTCGGTCGCGTGATAGTCCCACGTCTTGCCGACAAGCGTGATGCAGGGTGTCTGAGCCTGGACAAGCGCCTGCATTCCGGGATCGTCCTCCGCTTTCATCGACTTGCGACGAGTCATCCCAAATGCACAAACCTTTGCCCCGCCAAGATCGTGTTTGCGAATCTGCTCAAAGAAGGCAACATCCTTCTCATTGGACAAAGGGTAGCCCCCTTCGATGAAATCGATCCCGACCTCTGCCAAACGAATGGCGATGTTCAACTTATCCTGAAGGGAGAAGCTGACGCCCTCGCCCTGCGATCCATCGCGCAGAGTCGTGTCGTAGATCTGGATCGGTTTCAAGTTCATCGTCTTAAAGTCTTTCAGGTGACGGGCCAACGGATGCCGGCTTATCGTGTGGCGTTAGGATACGAAAAAACCCCCGGACCTATGCAGGGGCCGGGGGTGAATTGTCACTCAGGAATGCCGATTCGAGCCGTCCGGGAAGGTTCCGGCGGCCAACGTTTCCCCCGCGTCAGTGCTGGCTGTTAGTGCCGATGACGCGGGTAATAATCGAGATGAGGGTCGAATTAGACACGATTTCTTTCGCTGTTCGTTGTTCAGTCTAAAAAGGATGACCGGCCCAGCGCGTCCTGTCAATCACCACGATTCGCCATCCAGCGGGAAATTGGCACGGTTGACGCCGACCGTCCATCTTGCGTGCTGGCCCAGGAATTCAAAAAACAACCTTTCTACTTCCCAAGCCTGCCCTGATCCCGACACGGGGGAACATGGAAAGGTTCCCATGAGAATGACGCGTCGGAATGTTTCTCCCGGCGATCAGATACGAATCGAACCGGAACACAGAGAGCAGATGGGCTGCCGTTCAAATCAACGTTGTGAAAATGGACAGCAGTGAGCGAGGGGCCTGGCCCGACGTGGGCAATTCCACCGGGTTGGCAGGACCGAGACTCGGCCGCCCTGCAAGGCCGCCCCGGAAAGTCGGCCCGGAAACCGCGTCCACTCGCGACGCTCGACAGTGTCTTGATTCGAATGCCTGCACTTCGACGACCTGCTCTTGGGTCCTCGCGACGACTCGCGTCACCCGATTGGATGCGCGCCACAAGAGAAACCTTTACTTTGGATCCACCATCTGAAGCTGGTTTTCGGGGCAACTGCCGCTGCAATCGCTACAGACCGAAGAGCCGCACGCCGGATGTTGCATCTAGGCAACGAAAGGTGTTGCCTTTTGGCATCATCGCCCCCACCGGCGTGGTAGGGTTCCGTGGACAAAGTCTGTCCAGAACGAAACCCTCCCCGAATCGATCAGCCTTCCCCAGAAGCATTGATCGATCATCGCGGCAGACTGATGATGCGAAACACCTACCTCCCAACCACCCGCTTTACAACGTCGACCAAGATAGGCCGATGGTGCGTCGTTGCATCGATGTTGATGGTGCTTGTTTCGAGTGGATGCAGTCGGCTTCGCCTACCGGCGATTGATCCAACCGGCACTTGCCTGTTCGCGAGAAAACCGACCACAACCTCCTTGGCGTTGCCCGGATCGGGTGGAGGCGGTTGTGTTTGCCTTAGCCCGATACGCAAACTTGGCGACAAGATGCACGGTCTGGGACTCAAAGCGAAGACCCACGGTTGCGCGACGCCAACGCCAGCGTGGGCCGAACCCGGCTCGCCTGCTCCCTGCCCCACGCCCAAAAAGGGACGCAAGAACAACGAACCCTGCGTGCCTAGTGCCGCCTGTAACGGGTCATGTAAAGACGGTCCCCCAGCCGTCCTGCTAGGAAACGAATGTTGCGCTAGCAATTTCATGCGACTGCCTAAGAAAGGCAAACGCGGATGCATCTTGCTCTCCCCCACGAAGGTCGTCGCACCAGTCGGAGGCGAAGTGGTGCTGCTCTCGGGGATTTGTGGCACAGATGGCTACCTTCAAATGAACGAACAGCTGGAGTGGATGTTGACGCCGGAAAGTGTCGGAACATTCATTCAAGTAGGAGACGACGAACCTGGTCTCATTGGCCGCCTTGCCGGATCGAAAGTACGCCCCGAGAAGCATGACCCCTCCTACGCTCGTGGGATTACCAGCACGAAGCGAACGTTGATCACACGTGGCAACATGGACCCCCGTGACGACGTTCAACTTGAGAAGGGTCAAACGTGGCTCACGATCAGCAGTCCCAGCGAAGGTACCAGTCGTGTGACGGTTCTCGCACCGAAGAGCGAGTGCTGGGACCAGCGCAAAGCAACAACGACGATCTATTGGGTCGACGCCCGCTGGCAATTCCCCGGACCTCAGGTCGTTCCAGCCGGCACACCCGTCGAGCTCACAACACGTGTCACTCGATCCGAGGGTGGACTGCCAGCCCGTGGATGGAGAGTCCGGTACGAGATTCTTCAACCCGAGCTTGCGACCTTCGCCGGCGGCGCCACCATGGTCGAAGCAAATGTCGACGATTCAGGTAACGCGTCGGTGCAGATTGCCCCGCGACCCGGCACCAGCGGGACCGCCACCATCGATATGCAGGTCATTCGTCCCGGTGGTGAACTCGACAACATCCCAACGATCACCCTCGGTCGTGGTCAAACGTTTGTCACCTGGAGCTCTCCGAAATTGGCGATCCGTGCGGGCGGGCCTCCGGTTGCTTCCTTCAACACACCTTTCCAAGTCGTTGCGAACGTCTCCAATCCCGGTGACCAACCCGCAACGGGCGTCAAGGTAAACGTGCCCATCCCGCAGGGTGTGAAAGTTGTCAGTGCCGACAACTTTGCACGTGTCCTGCCGAATGTCGTGACCTGGGAAATCGGATCAATCCCGCCTCAGCAACAAATTGACCTGTTCTTGAACATCACCGCACAGTCGCCCGTCGACCTGGCATTCCAAGCCCGTGGAGATGGCCTCGTCGCAGAAGACCGGTTGCGGGTCGACGTTTTTCGACCGTCGCTGTCGGTGCAAGTCTCCCCAGTGCAACAACGCGTGGAAACCGGCCAACGGGTCACGTTCAACATCGATGTAACCAACACCGGAAGCCGGCCACTTCAGAACGTTTACCTAACCGCGAACGGCGACCAGGGTATGGTTCACGAAGGCGGGGAAAAAGGTGTTCGCAATCCCAAGGACGACGGACCGCTCCAACCTGGACAAACCTGGGGAGCTCAAGTCGTGTTCGTCCCTACCACTTCCGGACAACGTTGCATCACCGTCGACGCCTTTGCCGACGGAGGCCAGCGAGGCACGCACCCCGGTTGTGTCACCGTGATCAATCCCGTGCCGAAAACGCCGAGCTTGACGGCGACGCTAGAGGGAAGGAACCGAATCGCGACCAAACAGACCGCGCTGGTACGAGCCAAGGTCTCCAACTCAGGCCTGGGACCTGCGACCAACGTCAGGGTCGTGATGGCCTACACACCAGAGGTTCAACTGTCCCAAGCGACCGAAGGATCCGACCAAACTCAGGTCGCCCAAAACATTGTTTCCTGGACCGTCCCAGTGCTGGATGCAGGGCAAGCAGCGATCTTCGAAGGGCAATTCAATGCGATGCGAGCCGCACCTCGCGCTCGAATCACACTTCAAGTCACGAGTGCCGAAGGCGCAAAAGCCAACACAGACTTCATCTACGAAATCATCGAGGTCACGCCAACGGCTCCTGCTGCACCAGAAACGGTATTGCCACCCGTACTCGCTCCTCCAATCGCTCCTTCAGGCTCCGCCCCAACATTGCCACTGCAAGGGGCCCCAACCACTGCTCCACCGCCCGTCGCTCCACCCACGGCACCGCAGAGATCTGAACAATTGCAGGTCCAACTGTTTGCGTTGGATAACCAGGCGCGGATGACCGCACCGATTCGCTATCGCTTAATCATCACGAACGACTCGGTCCAGCGTGATGGGCAGATCGAAATGCAATTCCGTCTGCCACCGGGCGTGAGCATCCAAAGAGCGAACCCGGTCACCAACCCGGCAGGTAATAGCTTCCGAGCCGACGGCGGCATCGTCACCCTGACCCCGATCGGATCCATCGAACCGGGTGCTTCGGTGGAGTATCAAATCGTCCTGGTTAGTAATCAACCTCAAACGTTTGACCTAAGCGTCCAGGTTAGAAGCCAGAGAATGCCAGCTGGGATTTCGAAATCCGTACAGCAAACAGTTGCACCTTAGAGCGGCAGGCTGCTCATCACGGATGCGATTGGCCTAAAGCACCTCTAGAACACCATGTCGTACAGTTCCCCGTCATGAACCTCGTTGTCATGACGCCATCACATCGGCTGCGTTCGTTCGTCCATACGACCGCACCATGATGACGACCGTTCAGCGGTGGGCTACTCGAGCATCTTCACGATTTTCGCAAAATTCTCTCGGCGAGCGTGATCAATGGCTTTGTCCATGTCGTCATCTTCAGCATCCTTGTCAGCACCATTTTCAAGCAAGATTTTCACAATCTCAGGCTGATCAAGCCCCGCCGCCATCATGAGTGGGGTGAAGCCTTCGTTGGAATCCTTCGCG
This sequence comes from Rubripirellula sp., assembly GCA_051010815.1. Classification (GTDB taxonomy): domain Bacteria; phylum Planctomycetota; class Planctomycetia; order Pirellulales; family Pirellulaceae; genus Rubripirellula. The sequence continues at coordinate 164 of JBPCVD010000325.1, read as the reverse complement.
TTGACATCAGCCCCTTCGTCCAGCAGTAACTGCACGGTTTCGGCAAAGGGCCCAGTGCAGGCGTGAATCAGCGGTGTCTTCCCCTCAATGTCACGACTGTCGATCGTGGCACCACGCTTCAACAGAAACCTCACCGTGTCGGTATGACCGTTGTAGGCTGCCAT
>JBPCVD010000324.1:0-3357 GCA_051010815.1 Rubripirellula sp. | reverse complement strand
AGTCAGATTCTGTTGCCGATCGAATGGTGGTCTCGATGTTGGTGTCCTTCGTTGAGTCATGGATCGAAGAATCTTTGGGGCATGGCGATCGAATGGTCGGCGATCGCCCGCACGAACGAGGACGAAGCGTGATGCTTCATTGGGATCGTGGCATTCGCCAATGTAAGATGCCACGGACGGGCTTGCTCGGCCTATAGTGTTCACCTGCCATTTTCCCACCACCGACTCTCTGTTGGAATCAACGATGAACCGAAATCACCGTTTTTGGCGAGGTTGCCTGATCGTAACCTTCGCTTGTGCATGTCTTGTCCCTTCGTTCGTTCACGCTCAGGCGACCGAAACCAAGAGTGACTCCAACCAACGAGCGGCGGCACGGGCGATGGCGATCCTCGACTCGGGGGCTCAGTGGGAACCGCTTCTGCAAGGCGACACGCTTGAGGGATGGACAGGCGACACCGAGGGGTACATGGTCGAAGAGGGCGTGTTGATTTGCAAGAAGGGAGGCAAGAACCTTGTCACCGACAAGGAGTACTCAGACTTCGTTTTTCAATTCGAATTCAAGTTGCAGGAGAGCGGGAACAATGGGATCGGCATTCGAGTGCCGACTGGAGGGCATCCTGCCAGCAACGGGATGGAGATCCAAATTTTGGACCACCACGGAGAACGCTACAACGGCACGGCTGAGATGGCCAATGGAAAGCCTCGCAAACTGAGTTGGCTAAAGCCTTGGCAATATCACGGTTCGATCTACGGCATCACTCCCGCGAAAATTGGTTACCTAAATCCCGTCGGCGAATGGAACCAGGAAACGATCATTGCGATCGAGGATCACATCATGGTGATACTGAACGGCGCGGTCATCGTGGACGCTCATCTGGATCAGACGACGCCGGTTGATGGAGGGAATCATCCAGGGATGAAGAACAAGTCGGGACACCTCGTGCTGGCAGGTCATAGTGATCGTGTCGAGTTTCGGAATCTCCAATTGGCCGACTATTCTCTGCCGACGCCCACGCCCAAGACGAAGCAAGACAATACGCCGCCGAAGAGCTTTGTGTCGCTATTCAACGGTAAGGATTTGAGCGGCTGGAAGGGGCTTGCCAACAAGAATGCGAACGCCAGACGAGCGCTCAAGGGGGCAGCGAAACGCGACGCCCAAACCGAAGCGGACAAGATCATGCAAGAGCACTGGTCGGTCAATTCTGGTGTGCTGACGTATGACGGATCCGGCCAGAGTCTGTGCACGGCCAAGGACTACGGCGACTTCGAGATGTACGTTGACTGGAAGATTCCACCTGGTGCCGATTCGGGGATCTACTTGCGTGGGACGCCGCAGATTCAGATTTGGGATCCATGGGACGCCCGCGTTAAAGTTGGGCAGGAGTCGCCCGCGACGCCGGAAGCCTGGGTCGCGGCTTACAAGAACGGTCGCAACTTAGGATCCGGCGGGCTTTGGAATAACAAGCGATGGCGAAATTCCCCAACGGTGTTGGCGGATAAGTCGCCCGGCGAGTGGAACACCTTCTTCATACGAATGGTGGGTGACAAAGTCTCCATCTGGTTGAATGGAAAAAGGATTGTCGACCGTGTCGCACTCGAGAACTATTGGGACAAGACGGGAACCGTTCCGCTGCCACGTGCCGACCAGATTGAGCTTCAGCACCATGGCAGCGAGCTGTTCTTTAAGAATCTCTACATCCGCGAGCTTCCGTATTAAGCTCCGGCGTTCTCAAGTGAGGACGGATGTGGCCTGAGGGTAGGACGGACGCAGTCGCGGCGCGACTGCATCCAGTTTTTCGTTGTGTCCAGGTGAAAGGTTTCTCCGTTCGCCGCGTTTTCACGGCATTTTAGATTCCTCCGATTTCGGAACGAGACCACGCGCCGATCTATCGCCCGCCGCGCTCGGCGTGGGCGTAATGCAACCGGTCTAGCGAATCTCAATCACAACGCTCGACACATTTCCATCGAGCGCAAAAGGCACGCTGTACTTTCCAACGCTGCCGTTCGAATCGCTACCGACTTCCAAGCCATCGAGAGGTTGGCTCACAAGTGGTCCGTCCAGTTTTTCGGTGGCGACAATTTCTTCATCGACTTCGATGGTGACCTTGCCGTTCTTGGCGAACGCTACCTTCGCATTTAGTTTGCCGACAGGTTTTCTTCCGGACGAAACCACTGATCGTTCGCCGTCCACGGTTGTCGCGAATCGTAGTTCACCTTCTTGGATGTAAAGTGCCCAACCATGGGTCACACCCCCTTGAGCCACGATCACACCGTCACCACCGATGTCGGCAGAGGCGTGTACCTCAAACCCCCTCTTTTGAACAAAGGGTGCTCGAGCGCTCCCAAGTTTGTCACCGTGTTTCAGCTCGAATCGTTTTTGCTTGCGATTGAATGTCGAGGATTTCTTCGAATTCGGATTGAGTGGCAAGACGTTGGCGCGTTCGGCGTACGCCAGCCACATGTCGGCCAACCTCTTTGTTTGAAACGGCTGTTTCAGGCTGATGTCATTCTGTTCGCTTCGGTCAATCGATAGGTCGTAGAGTTCCCAGGCACCGTTCGCCCCTTTGGCAACCAGTTTGTATTTGCCCACGCGAATGGCGCGGTTTCCTTCGTGTTCCCAGTACAACGCCTCGCGGTCGATTCCCTTGCCGAGGAATGCGGGAACGAGGCTCTTCCCCTCCATCGCTTTGATGGTTTGATCGTCGTGATAGGTTTCGGGGTAGGTCGCACCCGCGATATCGACGGCGGTTGCCATCAGGTCAACCAAGTGGCCGGGCGTCGATTCCAGTTCGCCGCGGCGTGCAATTTGGTCGGGCCAATGGGCGATCAATGGCGTCGAAATCCCACCTTCGTGCGTGAAGTGTTTGTATTCGCGAAACGGAGTATTGGAGACGGTTGCCCAGCCACGGCCGTAACCGATCGCCGTATCAGCGGGGCCAGCCATCGACCCACGACCGGTTCGCATCGGGAACCCATCACGCGATTGCTTCGGCGTCATGTCAGGCTGCAGGTATTCGTTGCTAAGCGGTGGTAAGGAGGGAGCGTCGAGACGCGGACCGCCCTCGCCGCCACGGCCATAGTTTTCCGCGCAGCCACCGTTGTCCTGAAAAAAGCAGATCAGCGTGTTTTCGAATTGCCCGGTGTCCTTGAGTGATTCGACGATGCGTCCAATGCCTTGATCCATGCTGTCGACCATCGCCGCATAAACCTCCATGTTCCGCTTGTCCCATTCCCAGAACTCGGTTTCTTTCCAAGAGTCATCCAGCGGGAAATTGACGGTCGCCCCCTCATCGATCAGACCAAGTTCGTTCCTTTTCTGATAGCGCGCGTCGCGTATTGCGTCGTAGCCTCCATCAT
>JBPCVD010000323.1:0-5358 GCA_051010815.1 Rubripirellula sp. | reverse complement strand
ATGCCAAAGATAAAGAGAAAGAAGAAGGGGGCGACCACGGCAAGCTCGACGGTCGAAGCTCCCAGACGCGGACGACTGAGTGGGAAAATATGAGTGTGTTGAGGAGTGCGCATTGGCGAAAATCTGTTCGTGGTTTGAACTCGCGTCGATTGCCCCGCCCGAATGTTCGAGTCACGCCACGAACCGCCTTCATGCGGCAGAAAACGCTACGCCTGAAAAGAATGAATTCACTGGGAAATGACGCCGCGAGCAGTCGAGAAGTCCTCAACTGCGGCAGACTGTGTCACGAATAAAGCGACTGGGGCGATAATCGGGCCTGGTAGATGAAGTGGTGAGAGAATTCGTAGGCCAGAATTTGAGAATGCCCGCTGTTTGTAACACCGGTCTGCAGGATAAACGTCCAAAACGACTCTGTTTCGAACCTCGACTGACGTGATTTGGCCGGGACTTTTTGAATGCCGCAATCTTCTCAGGCGAATCGGTTGCGCGGTTTTGGGAGTTCCACTCTCGTGTCGCTTCGCTCTGCGACGAGGGACCGGGAATCGAAGAACGCGACCTCGACTTGGCAGGGCTCAGCGGTTCCTTGATGGTGAATCGATTGCGAAGCGAAGGAGAGCCGGTTAGCCTGAACGGAAGTACGAGAGCCCCTTTTCAGCGTTGGGTCCGCAGCAAGACTTCTTGGTGATCGTGCCCTTCGCAAACAGGCAATTCCATGAGATTTCAATATTTGACTCGCGTTTCAACCTCCCTCTGCTTCGTCTGCGCGTTGAGCTTGTTGATGTTGGCTGGTTGCAGTCGACAGTCGAGCTCGAGTTCGTCGTCATCCGGTCAAACCTTTGAATTGACGGTTGGAGATCGTGCGCCGCCGGTGGCGATTTCTCAGTTGGTGTGGGGAAGTCCGGTCAGCGAATCCGCAGCGAGCGGCGTTCAAGTCGTGGAGTTTTGGGCGACGTGGTGTGGCCCGTGTCGCCAAGGCATGCCACATCTGAGCTCGCTGCAGCAGAGCTATGGTGAGGAAGTCACGATCGTAGGCATCACCGACGAGGATGTAGGGACGGTCGAGGCATTCCTTGACTCACCCTCTGCCACCGGTGCCACCTGGCGGGAGGTCATCAAATACCGACTGGCCATTGATGATCGCGGGGCAACCAACGCGGCCTATATGAAGGCCTCGGGGCAACGTGGAATCCCAACGGCGTTCATCGTGGGACGCGATGGCACGCTGGAATGGATCGGTCACCCGGGTAATATGGATCAGCCTTTGAGGTCGATCGTGGGTGGAACATGGGATCGAGCGGAAGTAAAAAAACAGTTCGAGCTGCAGGCACAGACGACGGCCATCGAGACGGAGCTTCGAAAGGCTTTGTCTCGAGCGAAGTGGAATGAGGCACTCGCGGCGATCGATTCACTCGAAGCGTTGAGCGGCAAGTCCGAGGAAACCGTCCGCATGAGGGAAGCGGTCAACGAGCTTTCGACGCGTGGGGGGTAGAGGGCGACCGAGTTCGTTGGTCTAGCCATCCGAGACGCCTCGTTTTTTGTTCGTTTGCGTGTTTTGGGTCCTTTCGGTCTAATCATCGTCTGGACCCCATACCCGCTCACTTTCGTGCTGGCCCCAATGCAGCTGCCCATCGTCTCGGATACAAATTCCCCCGCCTCCAAGCAGACCGTCGATCCGGAGGGAGCGAGTCGTGGTCGCTATGCCGTGATCAGCCTTGGTTGCCCCAAGAATCTTGTCGACACCGAGCAGATGCTTGGCCGTCTCGATGAGGACGGTTACCAGATGGTCGAGTCCGTTGATGGCGCTGACTTTGTCGTCGTCAACACATGTGGCTTCATCGATTCGGCTCGAGAAGAGTCGCTTGGCGCCATTGACGAGATGCTGGCACTCAAGCGGGAAGGGAAGATTCAGAATGTGGTGGTGACCGGCTGTCTGGCCGAGAGACAGCAGGGGAAACTGCTGGAAGCCCGCCCCGAGATCGACGCGATGGTAGGCATCTTTGGACGTAACGAGATCGTGTCGGTCGTCGACCGCCTGCAGTCCGGCGTCGATGAGCAGCAAAAGGTTTTCCGCCCCGCCTCCATTCGACCTCTCTCGGATGCCGTTCGCCGGCCCGTCACTCCTCGCCATTTTGCATACCTGAAAATCAGCGAGGGCTGTGATCGACTGTGCACTTTCTGCGCGATCCCGAAGATGCGCGGCAAGCACTACAGTAAGCCGATCGAGCAGGTCGTGGATGAGGCGAAGCGACTGGGCGACGCTGGCGTACGCGAAGTGGTGATCGTCGCGCAAGACACGACGTACTACGGCAAGGACTTGTATGGCGAGCCGAGGCTGACGGAGTTGTTGACCGAATTGGATCGCATCGATTCGATCGACTGGATTCGATTGATGTACTTCTATCCGATGTACATCGATGACCGCTTGATCGACACGCTTGCGGGAGCAGATCGGATTTTGCCGTACATCGATATGCCGCTTCAGCATGCCAGCGATGCCATGTTGAAACGAATGTCGCGGAAGACAAGGCGATCGATTCAAGAAGAGATCCTGGAAAAGCTTCGCTCGCGGATCGATCGACTCGTCATGCGGACCACCATGATCACCGGGTTCCCGGGTGAGACAGATGATGATTTTGCCCAGTTGGCCGAATTCACCGAGCAGCAGCGGTTCGAACACTTGGGTGTATTCACCTACTCCATCGAAGAAGACACCCCAGCGGCACGGTTGCCCAATCGTGTGCCCGCGGAAATCGCGCAGCAGCGTCATGATGAGCTAATGTCGATTCAGCAGCAGATCGCATTTCAGTGGAACGAAAGCAGGATCGGTACCACAGAGAATGTGATTATCGATTCCCCGTTGCCAGAGCAGGAAGGCGTCTGGATTGGTCGCACGCGTGGAGAGGCTCCCGATGTGGATGGCATCACCTACGTCTCTGGAATCGACGCGGACTCGGAGATCGGCGTCGGTTCGTTGGTGGATTGCGAAATCGTGGCGACCGATGGCTACGACTTGATCGCCGCTCCACTGAACTAGCGGATAGCGAATCACGCTTCGGACAACGGAAGTCTCCTGTCGAAGTTCCGTACTGAGCTTCGGTTCCGGTTTTGAGCGTCAGTTTCCTAACAGATGCCCAGGTTCCTTTCGGGGATCGGGTTTCGTGCTCAGATCCTGTTTCCGGTTGAAGATCCGTGCTGAGGCATGGATGTCGTTTTTGGGGATTGGCCAGAGATCGACGTCCCGGTCTTTGCGGCAGCGGACGAGGAATGACGCGCTGTCCCGGACAGATCGCCCTCCGATTCACGGGCGACGGTTCGACAGCAGCGACACCGGCAGTGGCTTTGTTAGAGGTCGGTTTCTTTCTGTTCCGGCTTTTCAATGGACCTTGGTGGCCTCTGGTAGCCGCAGTCGGTCCATCTTCGGCACGATTGCCTGCCACAATTTCACGGATGAAAAATTCGGGGAAACGTCGATCCATGCTGTCTTCGGCGTGAATTCGGACAGACACTCCGTTTCGTTTTCGAATCTATCCGGTCGGCGCTCCCAAGGGACCTTGGCGGGCTCTCACGAATTGGCGACAACATAGTCACGCTTCCAGACGGCGCAACCCATGACGACCACCGTGATGAGCACGACCTCAAACTCTTCTATCTACAACGTTCCGAACGCTTTAACGAGCATTCGGTTTGGATTAGCGATCGCGGTGATGGTGTTGATCCCGCTTGGCCACTACGTGTCGGCGTTGATCATCTTTTCGATCGCGGCCTCGACCGACTGGATGGACGGGTATTGGGCGCGGAAGTATGGGCAAGTGACGAAGCTGGGGCGAATTTTTGATCCCTTTGTTGACAAGATCATCATCTGCGGAACATTCATTTCGCTGGTGGAGGTTCACGAATCGGGGGTAGCATCATGGATGGCCACCATCGTGATTGGGCGAGAATTACTGGTGACAAGCTTGCGTGGAATGATCGAGGGATCGGGCGGTGATTTTTCAGCGAGCCAGCTTGGCAAGTGGAAGATGGTGCTGCAGTGTGCTGCGGTGATCGCAATCTTGCTCTCCTTGATCTATCCCGCAGTCGAAGGCTGGTGGTGGACCGCGCAAGTGCTCCTATGGTCCGCGATTCTGCTAACCGTCTATTCCGGAATCGACTACAGCGTGGCTGCCGCAAAAGTGATGCGTGATTCACCCGCGGATGATTCGCAAGGCGACTGATGTCGGAAGTCGTCTACATCAGTTTGTCGGGTTTGATTCTGGCCGCATTATTCGCAAGTGCGGTGATGTGGTTTCGGCAGTCCCCCGCCTTATGGTCCCAGGGACCACGAGTTTTTGCAGAAAACCTGGTTCCGGCGCGGCCGCGTTGTCGTCCATTTTGGGGCATGGCTGAGGTCTTCATCATGTTTGGGGCAATGATCCTGATTGGCCAGTTGGCGATCATGGGAATGATGGCCCGTGGATGGCTCCCGGCACCGACCGCTGATGGCGAACCGGTAGAGCAGACTGCGGAGCAACTGATTGCCTCTGTTGCGGCCTCTTCCTTTGCCGGTCTGTGCGCCGTGGGGATCGTGCTGTTGTGGATGCGCATGATCGATCGTGATGCGAGACGCAAACTTGGCCTCACCGCGTCGGCTGAAGACGTTCGGATCGGATTGAAGGCTTCGGTGATGCTGCTTCCGCCCGTCCTCATTCTCAGTGCGGTCGTTTCCTACTTCATTCCATATGAGCATCCCGTCCTGGAGTCGCTGGCTGATCTAGCGACGCCTCGTGTATTCGCGGTCATCTTTTTTGGGACCGCGATCGTGACGCCAATCGTCGAGGAGGTCCTGCTGCGAGGCCTGCTTCAAGGGGCGCTGCAGGGATTTGCGGATCGGTTCTCGGATCCGGAAGGAACCAGCACCGATTGGCGACCACAATCCTTTTGGCCGGTCGTGCTCGCCAGCTTTATCTTTTCGCTTCTCCATTTGGGCCAGGGAGCTGCACCCATCCCGTTGTTCCTGCTCTCGCTGGGACTGGGCTATCTGTATCGCCAAACGGGATCGTTGACGCCTTCGATCGTGGTTCACATGGTGTTGAACAGCTTGACTTTGATCGCCGAGTTTTCCAAACCTTCATAGGTTCCGACAACGCGTTTCCGGCTAACGAAGTCGTGGTGCGATCCGTTTTGATACACCTATTCGTGTACGCTCGATTTCGATCTCTTTCGAAACTCCGACGGCGTCATCTCAAACCATCGACGAAACGTTCGTGTGAGGTGCGCCTGGTCATAGAATCCCGTCTCCAGGGCCAGCATCCCAATGGACATTTCTGTATCAGCTAGCAATATGCTCGCGTGGTGAACACGGACACGCTGGAGGTATTG
>JBPCVD010000322.1:0-6364 GCA_051010815.1 Rubripirellula sp. | reverse complement strand
TTGGGTGATCGACTTGCTGATCAAGTTCGTCTTCGAGGTGAATCAGCAACCCATCGATCATGGTGTCGATGGCTTCGCGCACGAGCGTGGCTTCATCACCACGCAAAGTTCGATCGCCTCGGCTCGTATGCCACATGGCAAAGCGCTCCCACCCGAAACAGGTCAACCAGATTCATCAGCCTTCATTCGCGGCGCCGCGTCGGCGGGCTTACGAATTGCGAGGATGAATCCAGACAACAGACAAGTCGCGGACATAATAACCAAAGCCGATCTCGAGCGAGTGTTCGCCGGCAAAAAAGTCTCGCATGTTGCCTAAGTCTTTATGCGTCAACGACTAAGGCGTGTTCACCATCTTTCGATCGGCGAAAACATCATCGCTTTCCCGACGCATGGGCCGAACAAGAGGCCTCTTTTGTGGCGTGTCTTCGGCAAAATCGACGCGGTTGAAATGCACATCCATCTGTGGGAATGGGATGCCAATGTTCACTGCATCGAGCTGACGCTTCACTTGGCCGGTCAACAGCTCCAGCGCCCCCCAGTAGTCAGCGGAAGCAACCCACACACGCACTTTCCATTCGACGGCACTATCACCAAGTCCGTTGAGGATCACAGCCGTGCCGCGATCGGATCCCTGAATGGTGACGCATGAGATTCCCTCAGCCGCGGCTTCGAGCGCTGCACGTGTTTGATCGAGGTCAGCGCCGTAATCAACCCCGACCACGACCTCGATGCGACGATGGGGATGAAATGAAACGTTTTCAATCGTGCCACCCGCGATCGAACTATTCGGCACAATGATTCGGCGATTGTCCGGAGTGTCGAGCGTGGTCGTGAACAAATCGATCTCGTTGACCTTTCCGGTCTCGCCACCGGCAGTGATGACATCCCCCACTTTGAAAGGTCGAAAGACCAGCATCAGTACGCCCGAAGCGAAATTGCTGAGTGTCCCTTGGAAGGCCAAGCCGATCGCAAACCCTGCCGCGGCCAACATCGCCGCTAAGCCGCCCAGTGGAGCGCCCAACTTGGACAGAACAGCGCCAGTCACGCCCAACATGATCAAGTAGAAGACGACCCTGCCGACGAATCTGCCAAGCGTCTCATCAACGCGCCGGCAGACGGGGCGACTGATCATCTTCGAAACGTATTGAGCGACGAGATAGCCGCAAAAAATTACGGAGAGTCCGAGACCGGCATAAAATACGGCCGGCCCCAAATGGGTCGTCGCGTATTCCGTGAGCCCTGACAAGTCGCCGTTGCTAATCTGCTTGATCGCAATGTCGGTGGCTTCGGCAATTCCTTGCTCGACTTGCTCTTCACCCTGGTTCACCACGACGGTGTCCTTCCATGTTTCGGTGGATGCGTCTGTGATGCCGAGTGGCACCTCGAAGAATCACGCATCTGACGGCGTCGCCTATAGGGCAACCGCGACCCCGCCGTAAAGACGAGAAGCAATGAGGCCGTGAAACCTAACTCGTCACGATCGGCAGATCGCTCTTGGGAGTCGCTACTTCCGACGAATCTTCACGGTCGCTCGCGTCCGGATCCTCGTACCGTGAAACATCAAAATGCTTCGAGTAGGTGCCAAAATCATTGAAAGCGTATTTCTTGGCCCAACGATAAACGAAGCTTCGTTCCGGAATTTCGTCACCAGGCTGAAACTGGCTTCTTCGGGGCGTTACGTTCCTGAGCTCCTCGATCACCTCCGAGCGTGCCGTCGTGTCCCTGGCGCCATGCTTGTCCGCTAACTCCACGAGCAGATCAGGCCGTTCCATGATCACGCAGCCACGCGTGTGCTGTGCGGTCAACTCTCGGAAGTCCCGCAGGAAGGCGGATTCGTTGAAGGTCTGCGCCAGCGGCTTGTTGTCATGAATCGAATCGGTCGCGAGCTGAATCACGGGACAGGGTTCGATATCACCCCACGGTCCGACATGGTGCGTGAAACCAGTGGCCGCCGGGCATAGTGCGTTTCCGGCATCATCGTGGTAGGCGTCAATCACAATGATCGGTTTGGTGGCTCGAGTATCGACGACAAATTGCCGTACGCGCCGCTGTTCCTCGCTCGACAACGCCAACTGAGGGTTGGGCTCGGGACCAACCGGCCGATAGATGTGATACCAACAATACATCACCCCCATCTCGATCAGCCGATCGACCCACTTGTTGTTGACCAAATCGTCGATGTTGGTCTTGCAAACACTCGTGCAAACACCAACCAACAACTTGTGCCGCAACGCGGTCTCTAACCCCCGCATCGTGTGATTGAGAACTTCAGCCCTACCGCGTCTTGTATCGCTGATGATCTCCGTACCCTCGACACTGATCAGTGGCGTTACGTTACCCAGTCGACGAAGCTCTGCTGCCACCTCATCAGTGATGAAGTGCCCGTTGGTGAAGACCTGAAAGTAGACATCCCGGTTGGCTTCAAAGATCTTGAGCAAGTCCTTGTGCATGAACGGCTCACCGCCAAGGATTCCAAAGAAACTGTTCCCCATCGCCTTTGCTTCGGCGATCGTCTTATTGGCAGCGTCAACCTCGATGCGGTTTTGCTTCGAGGCAACGTCTACCCAGCAACCCTGACACCGCAAGTTGCAACTGTTGATGACGGACAGATAAAGGAACGGCGGAAAGAAGTCCCCCTTCTTCAGGCGGCGTTTGTGCTTGTGAACACTCCACAAGCCTCTCGCGCCCAACGTCCATGCCGCCTTCCAAAGCAGGCGTTTGTCAGTCTCAGTTAGGAACCGTTGAGCCAGTCGTAAATACATAGGGCGGAAAAAGTCCGAACGAATACGTGGGGAAGCGACCAATCAAGCGTCGCCGATTCAACCGATCATCTTGACTCATTATGGGGCCGAAGGAAGTCCCGGTGGGCCGCAAAGTTCCAGCCTGAGTCAATGAGGGCAGGGCGAAATGCCAGCTTCTGACCTGCGAAGACCAATCGCACGATCACCGAGAAGCCCCCTGTTTGCTCGAGATTGGACGATCTGCGGGTTTCCCGCAACCGCCGAGAGCAACGCAGAAAGAACCCGCCAGCGTGATGCTGACTCGATCCATCGAGCCAGAAAAAAAGCCGGCAATCCAATCGGAATCGCCGGCCTGATTCGGTTCGTCAAAGGGTGGGATCGAGATCAACCCTCGTCGTCACCCTTCTTTTGAAAAGCCTTCTTGAAGGCCTTGTCGGCAAAGACAAGCTTCATTTTCGCTGCATCGTCCTCGACAGATTCAACTTTCCCTTTGCAACCATTGCAGCAGAAACCGACCTTCGTCCCGCCGATCGACACCAACGTCTCGGGATTCACTTCCCCACCGCTGAAGGGACATCCCTTCTGCTCGTACTGTTTGGTCGCCACGAGTTGATGGTTGGCTCGCTCGGCATACTTCTTCGCGTCGGCAGCGAACTTGCCTGCACATCCGCCGCAGCAGAAGTAAACCTTGCCGCCTTTGTAGTCAGCTGACTTTCCCTCTGAAGCCGGCTTGTCAGCGACGACACATTTGACGTTTTTGAGCTCAACGTCTCCAGCTACTACCGTTGCTCCGGCAACCAAGCAGATGGCCAGGCAGGTCATGAACTTTTTCATTTTCATCTCCAGGAATTGGACTGTCTTGAAATCGCCTCATGCAACGAAGTGTATGAGGATAGGCAGGATGGCTGACAAAAGTCAATTAATCGGACGATTTCCGCGTTAGAACCATTCGGAGATAGCTTTGCGATTCGGCTCGATGCAATCCCAACCGGACCGATAAGTCCGCAATTCTCTGTCTCGCCTGCTCCACCCCTGCCTCCGATTCAACAATCAACTCTATCTCCGCGAACAGCCCCAGCGAGTCGACCTCGTCGATAACCACCGAGACCTCGCCCACCTGATCGTGCCCCGTGAAGGGCCGACGTCGCTTGCCAACGGTCGCGACCTTTCGGAAGCTCAGATGATTCAGCAGGTCTTCCATTCGCGAACCGTCCGGGTCACCCGGATCGAGTCGCCACTCCAGTTCACGGCGGGCCTTGATGGCCCCCGGCAATTTCGGCCCCTTGTAGGTGACCATCGGAATCGACCCGACCCGACGGATACGAAACGCCTCTTGTGTTTCAGCGAAGTCGCGACAGGGATGATTGTAGTAGGTGTCACGATGGTCCTCGGTTGCGTCTTCCGTGGCGCCAAGCTCTTTCAAACCCAACTCCAACGCTTCCAAATCATCGACATGAAACTTCTGCTCGACCTCGATCGTCATGACGGCCTCTTGTTGGGTTGAGTATCCGATTCGGTGCGAGATGACTGCGGCAGTCGCCCCAAAGGGGCCGGGTTCCCTTCGCTGGTAACCCAAACATCCTGGTTAGCATCGATCGCAACCGCTTCTATCTGCCGCCACCGAGGCAGCTCATGTGCGATCGGTAGTTGTGCCATTTGGACGGCAAGACTCGATTCCCGATCTTCGGCCCTGAATTGGAAAGCTTGAAAATAGCTTACCAACCAAACGTCACCGCTGACTGGGTCGATATCCATCGCGGTCACCATGGGCAACGGCAAACTTCCCATCCGCTTCGCAGTGACGTTCGAATGCGTCGGCAAATCGTTCCAGGTTGGAAGCGGAACAACGTAGACGCCGCAGTTCGGCAAGATGCTCTTCGTCACCAATACAATCTTGCGACGAACGGTATCCACGGCCACCGCTTCGCAGTCGCGGGCTCCATCCGGATAACGAACCTCCATCGTATGGACGGAAGAAATGGAATCCGACTTCGTCGGGTCGGGCTCCGCTATGAAGTGCAGGTCGATGGAATCACGCTGGCGATCATTGTCTCCGCAATCAGCGATCAACAGTCGCGACACACCCCCATCGTCATAGCCGCACAGATCTTCCCAGTCGTTTGCTTTGACCGATTTGATCTTCCGCACTGCCGTACGATTCCCATCAGAATCAAATGCGAACAAGCAAGCTTTGCTACCAGAGTCGTTGTGCGTCCAAAAATGACCGGGCTTCCGCAAAGAAATGGCAAGGCCGCTACTCTCGGTCAGTGCCTTCTCGCGAAGCATCACAACATCCACCACACCGGATGGATCGGCCGAGTCTTCAACCTCCGTATCTGGACCATCGGCGGACTCGCATCCGGTTTGCGCCATTAACAAGAGGAACCACAGGAGGGTCCATCGAGCACACTGATCATGAAAATCCATGCTTTGGCTAGAATATGAGTCTTGTTCGTTCACCGATGAATCCATGTTCTGCCAGCCCCCCTCCGAAACATACAGTGTCGCAGCCAAAACCGCACTCACCCCAAACACCGGCGAAACGGCCGAACCAACAGATTTCACTTTGGTGGCTGCTGTTTCCGCTTTTCCTGCTGAGCGCAGGTTTGTATGCCAACTGGTCGGCTCCAGACTCGACTGGCCGTCAAAGCCCAGCAGTCGGTAAGCCGGCGCCGCAACTTGATCTCGTGCGATTGGAGAACACTCCGAAGCTCAACCGTCTGGAAAGTGCCGCAGCCGGTAAGGTCTCGCTCGTCCATTTTTGGGGCACCTGGTGCGGGCCCTGCAAAATGGAGTATCCACACCTGACCGACATGGTGCAGAAGTATGAGTCGAATCCAGGGTTTCAATTCGTACCGATCTCCTGCGAGGGGACAAGCACCGAGACGTTCGCCGGATTGCTGCACAAGACCGACAATTATTTTGAATCTCAAGGTATCCGCAGCGTTGCCTTCGCTGATCCACGCGGCATTACCCGACGTAGTGCTGCGGAGAGGTTGGAGCAAAGCTCTCTCTACTATCCAACTACCCTTGTGGTTTCCCCCGACGGAATGATCGCGGGCGTCTGGGAAGGCTACACACCAGACGCGGTCGACCAAATCGAGCACTTGATCACCGAGATCCTGCCGCCGGAGAACATCTCGGGTGGCCATTGAGCCGAGTTGACGACGCTGCGCTCGCGAAAAGAGAGCGACGTGCTGACCGCCACTATCACTCGACAACAAGCATTGCGTGTAGCCGTTCTGCGACTTCGGCAGGCTGGTCGCTGTGGTGAATCGCAGCCGTCACCGCAACGCGGCGGACACCCGCATCGATCACTTGGTCAAGGTTCTCGAGATCGATGCCACCGATTGCGAATGCAGGAAGATCGATTTCTTTCGCCACCTCTTTCAACCACTCGGTTCCCAAGTAACGGTCGAACGTCTTGGTGGCACTGGGAAACACGGGGCCACACCCGATGTAGTCGGCTCCATCTTTCGCCGCCTCACGTGCCTGTTCGAGGGAATGCGTGGAAACTCCGATCATTCGCTCACCGACGATCTCACGTGCCGCAGCGACCGGCAATTCGTCTTGGCCGACGTGCACGCCGTCGACATCTGCAGCGACAGCCAAGTCCGCACGAT
>JBPCVD010000321.1:0-11524 GCA_051010815.1 Rubripirellula sp. | reverse complement strand
GTTGTAGTTGTCGTAGTCGTCCATCCGATCGGTCACGATCTGGATCGTGCGATGAAGTTCCGACAAAATCCAACGATCGATCTCACTTCGTTGGGACACATCGCGATAGGTCGGCGCGGATGCCAGCGAATCGGTCGAGAGTTGATCATCAGCGTCGACCGCGGTCGTCGGATCGAAACCATCGATGTCGGCATAGATGGAAAAGAAACTCGCAACGTTCCACAATCGAAGCAGGAATTCTGGGATTGATTCTTTGATCGACTGTTCGCGATAGCGGATGGCGGTCCAAGGCGGTTGGCCTGCGAAGAAGAACCATCGCAGTGCGTCTGCGCCATACTTCTCAAAGATCTCGTTCGGCTCGCGATAATTCCGCAAGCTCTTGCTCATCTTGTTTCCGTCCTCGCCGAGCATCAGTCCAAGCACGATGCAGTTTCGGAATGGATGCGGGTAGGGCGAGTCAGCTTTCAGCGGACCTTCCTCGCTGTGGCAACCTTCCTCTTCCAATCCGGCGCCTTCGCCGAACAGCATCGTGCTGATTGCCAATTGGCTATAGAACCAGCCCCGCGTCTGATCGAGGGCTTCGCTGATGAAGTCGGCCGGAAACTGATCTTGGAATCGATCGTTGTTTTGGTGTGGCCATCCCCACTGGGCGAACGGCATCGCACCGCTGTCATACCAGCAGTCGATAACCTCGGTCACGCGTTTCATTCGCGCGCCCTCGGCGTACGGCGAATCGTAAGTGACCGCGTCGATGTACGGCTTGTGAACACGCAGGTCGTCGACCAGTTCCGGGTTCTCGGCTTTTGCCTGCTGCCAAACCTCCGTGCCTTGAATGCCGGGCTTCGCGAGCAGTTCCTCGTAGTTGCCGATCGCATCCATTCGGCCTGTTTCCTGACAGACCCAGATCGGCAACGGCGTTCCCCAGTAGCGTTCCCGAGACAACGCCCAGTCCACATTGGACTCCAGGAAATTTCCGAAGCGGCCATCGCGGATGTGATCGGGTGACCATCCGATCTTCGAGTTGTTCTTGAGCATCAAGTCTCGAAACTTGGTCGTTCGGATGAACCAACTTCGACGCGGGTATTGGATGAGCGGATCTTCGGAAGCACGCCAACAGAACGGGTATTCGTGAAGGTACTGTTCCTGGTGAAGCAACTGGCCACCGTCTCGGAGCGTTCGAGTCAGAGGTTTGTCGGCCTCTTTGACCCAAGTCCCTTTCATGGATGGAAAGTCATCGGTGAATTTGCCATCGGGGCCAACGGCGCAAAGCAAGTCAGGGCGTTCACCCTCGACGAAACGCTTCTGTTCCTCCACCAACACTTCATGGTCGACCTCACCAAATGCTGGTGCTTGATGGACGATACCACTTCCCGATTCGGTTGTGACGAAATCGGCCGCGACGACCCGCCAATATTTCGAGGCGCGACCACCGGCGACAAGTTCGCCTTCGGGGTCTCCGGTCGATTCACGGTAATCGGAGAATGGCGGTACGTAACGTTGTCCGATCAGCGTGTCAGCCGCGACGTCTTCGACGAACGTCAGTTCGCGTTTGAGTTTGGCAGCGATCGTTTCGATGAGGGCTTTCGCCATCACCAACTCATTGCCAGTTTCCGAGTCCCGCACGACGGCGTATTCGACGGACGTGGGGTGAACGGCCGCGAACATGTTGCTGGGCAACGTCCACGGCGTGGTGGTCCAGACGACGAGTGATCGGTTGGGTTGATCGACGAGCGGAAACAGGACGTAAACACTCGGGTCGGCGACCTCGCGGTATCCCTGGCCGACTTCCCCGGCCGAAAGGGCTGTTCCACCCTGGGCCCACCACCAAACGATCTTGTGGCCCTGATAAAGCAAGCCTCGGTCAAACAGATTCTTCAGGCTCCACCAGACGCTCTCGACATAGCTCTGATGGTAGGTCACATACGCCTGATCCAGATCGACCCAGAATCCGAGTCGCCGCGTCAACTGTTGCCATTCCTGCATGTAACGCCAGACACTCTGCTGACATTTCTGGATGAACGGCTCTTCGCCGAAGGCCTCGATCTCTTCCTTGCTGTGGATCCCCAGTTCTTTGCCGACCTCGACTTCCACGGGCAGTCCGTGCGTATCCCAACCTGCCTTGCGCTCGCAGCGATATCCACGCATCGTTTTGTAGCGAGGAAAGACGTCTTTGATGCTGCGTGTCAGGCAGTGGCCCGGATGGGGCATGCCGTTGGCCGTTGGCGGTCCCTCGTAAAAGACGAACGAAGGGGAGCCTTCCCGCTGTTTCAGCGACTCGTGATAGATGTCGTTCTGGTCCCAGAACTCGAGGATTTCCTGCTCGAGAGAGGGGAAATTGGGGCTACCCGCCAGGGCACGAAATGCGGACATGGGCACGTTAGGAAATTGAGATCGACCGTGATTCTGATTTTTAGAGCACGAAACGGACCTGCGGGTTCACCGCATCCGATCGCCAGAAAGCGTGATTGTACGTTCCAAAAGGGAAAGCGCCCGCGCCCCGAAAGACGCTTTCCATGGTGCCCATAACCTGGGAAACTGCCCCCTGGCGATTACCGGCTGACAGCTTGCCACGAATTCGATGAGCCGGATCGACGGGCAAGCGAGATCCAGCTGCGTGGCGACACGTTGTGGTCTCATCGACGTGGTGCCGGCGGTGACCGTCCTACCGATGGGTTCGCGCAGGCTTCGTCGGTCACCATGATACGACGATCGTTTTGGTGGATTCCTGAATCTGCGTCGGCTCGATCGAGTTTGGCCGACGGTTGCCCGCGAGGTCTCTGGCTGCGCTTGCTAGTTTTTGCCGATGATCCAACTGCCCGATCCAGCAATTCAAAATCGTCCCCCGCCGAGTGATCCGCGGGATCAAAGACCCTTTGCGGCTTGGATTTGCTCGGCGTTGGGTCTGTTTGCCATGTTGTTGGCTTTCGTTTCCGGCGCCCCGCCCCTTGGGATCCTTGTGATCGGCGTTGCGCTGGTCTGCATTCTGACTGTTCTCATCACGCGAGAATCGAATCAACAAAATGAGCGGCAGTCGAAGCTGCACCGCGAAACTGTCGAAGAGATTTCTCACTGGCGTGAACACTTTCGAGCGTTGGAACAGGAGGCTCAGCAGGCGACGTCATCGTTATCGCTACTCCGCTACGGAGTGGTGATGCTTTCGAGCAAAGCTGAAATCGTGTTGATCAATCCAGCGGCTCGGCGATTGCTGAATCTTTCGTCTGACATCGAGTTGCAAGGGAGGCCACTGAGCGAGGTGGTGCGAATCCCAGAAGTGAATCGGGCGACATTGGCAGCGATTTCAGGGGATGGCACGCAAAAACTGCTGGTTGAGATTCCCAGCGGTGAAATGATTCGACCGGTCTACGTGCGAGTCGATCGATTTCAAACCGGTGGTGAGCACAGCCTGTTGATGGGGCTTCGTGATGAGACCGAAGCGCATCGAGTGGAAGAGATGCGTCGCGAGTTCATTGCGAACATTTCACATGAACTGAAGACACCGCTGGCGGCGATCAAGGGCTATGCGGAAACGGTGGAGTTGGCGATCAAAGATGATCCGGATGCAGCCTTCCATTTCATGCAGCAGATTTACACGCAGTGTTTGAGGTTGGAAAAACTCATCGCGGGCATGATGCAATTGGCCCGAGCGCAGGCGGGAATCAGTGAATTGGAACTCGCCCCTGTTTCGCTGTCCGACGTGATACAGGAATCACTCAAATCGTATCATCCCGTTGCCGATGCGAAGCACATTCAGTTGACAGTGACGCCGTGCGATGATTTGCCCGCCGTTCATGCCGACGCGGAAGCCACATTGACCATCGCGAGCAACTTGATCGGCAATGCGATTCACTACACGCCGGAAGGGGGCGAGGTCCACGTGCATTGCCGACCGGCGGGCAAATTCGTTGCGTTGGTGGTCGAAGACAATGGAGTGGGCATTCCAAAGAGCGAGCAGAAACGAATTTTCGAACGCTTCTATCGTGTCGAAAAGAGTCGTGACACCGAAGTCGGTGGAACAGGAATCGGCCTTTCCATCGTCAAGAATCTTGCCATGACTCAGGGGGGCGAGGTTCGTGTTAGCAGCAAGCCAGGAGAAGGCGCGAGATTTGAGGTCCTGCTGCCCGTGAGCCGTGAATCGCTCCTGACACCGTGAATTGGCCGCATTTTGACTGCCTCGGCAATTACCGACATCATTTTCACCGCATGTTCTTCATCAAAGTTTCATTCGTGAATGGCTTCTCTCGGCTTTCAATTTTCCTGTGATTCGCAACCATGTAGTCATCACAGGAGCTAGTTGACGAGATGCTTGATACGCCAATTCCCAACGAGTGTATGACCAAGACAAAAGTTCTGATTGTGGAGGACTACCGGCCACTGGCGGAGACGCTGGAATACCAGTTGCAACGTGCTGGCTACGACGTCTTGCGTGCAGGGGATGGTCGCGAGGCTTTGACTCAGGCGAAGCTCTCGCTGCCAGATGTCGTTTTCCTGGACGTAGACCTGCCGATCCTGAGCGGGATCGAAGTCTGCAAGCAGTTGCGTTCTGATTCCGCCACCAAGGACACACTGATCTTGATGCTCAGCG
Organism: Rubripirellula sp.; assembly: GCA_051010815.1. Lineage (GTDB taxonomy): Bacteria > Planctomycetota > Planctomycetia > Pirellulales > Pirellulaceae > Rubripirellula. Next base: position 6,942 of record JBPCVD010000321.1, on the reverse strand, counting down.
CCCTCGGCGAGGAATCGGATCAGGTCGTCGGCTTTGCGATGGGCGCCGACGACTATGTCGTCAAACCGGTCGAGAGTTACAAGGTTTTACTGCAGCGTTTGAAAGCACTGCTTCGGCGTCGTGAGCCAGCTTTCGAAGACAGCGAACAGGTAACGCACCACGGTGTGATGGTTGATCGTCGACGTTTCGTGGTTTCGGTTGGCAACGATCCGTTGAATTTGACGAAGAGTGAATTCAAGCTGTTGGAAACGCTGATTCGCCAGCCAGGACGCGCTTTTGATCGCGCCGAATTGGTTGACGCCGCGTTGGGTGAAGACACGATGGTGTTGGATCGCACGATTGACGTCCACGTGCGAGCTTTGAGGAAGAAAATGGGCGATGCTGCACCACTGATCGAGACTGTGCGTGGCGTCGGTTATCGCTTCCGCGAGTGAACGGTGCGTTTGATCGCTACAACCTGAACTCTCAGCACTCCAAGTCGCACGTCGATGCGAACTTCTCTCATTCATCAGGGATGAAATGCTCGATGAAGTTTTGCGCTTTCCACCCGGAAGCAGAATTGGAATTGAGTGTCAGATCGTCCCAGGTTGGATCTCCGGACGTTCGCCATTGGTAAGGAGTCGAACGATGAGTGCAGCATTTCCCTCGCCCGAGCAGGTGATTGCGAGCTTGTCGATTCAAGAGTTGCAGGAGTTGCTGGGCGATCTCAAGCTGGACGCTCAGCCAGCCACCGCATTACGGCTTCAGCGACTCGTCCGAGAGCTGGAATCGTTTGAGGCCGCGATGGACGTGATCGCGGGACCGGCCGATATGCGACGAGCTGCGTAGGCGGATCATTACGGTCGACGCGCATAAAAAAACTCGTCGCTGGAATCCAGCGACGAGTTCGATTGATTTCATAAGCAGCGGTGCTTAGTTCAAGATCTTCTGCAGATCGCTGAGCACGCTGTCAACGTTCAGGTCGTTGACGCTAGCCACGGCGTGGCTAGCTTTGACGCCCAAATCGCTTGCGAGTGTGACGGTCACTTCAGCCTTGGAGTTGATGCCGTAGTTATCCGGGCCGTTCTCGAATTCGTTAGGAACAACGATTGGAACGTTTTCGGCTTGGCTCTTGGCAGCGAACTTCTTCGCTTGGTCGGTCAAATCTTCCTTGTCTTCGCCCAACAGGTTCACAAAGACGCGAAGTTGCGAATCTTTGTTCTCGGCAATCGCTTTGTCCAATTTCTGGACGAGCTTGGCAACCTTAGGATCGGTTGAACGAGTGAAGACGATGACTTGAGGTCGTGCACCGTTCTTGCAGCGGTAACACAGGTTTTGTCCTTCGTCGACACCATCATTTTCAGCGCCAGCGACTTTTGTCACGTAGAACGCTCCAAGGCGGTCACCGTCTTGGGGGCCACTCTTTACCGCGTCATCTGCCATGGCATTTCCGCCGACGACGAACGCGACGCCCAGACCGAGACTGAGTACAAAGAGATTCTTCACGGGATGTCCTTTTGGGAGGAAAGTAGCTTTGGCCACGACGCAACACGCATCGCGAACCGAGAATTGTAGAGCAATGACCAGCGGCCATGTGCGAGTTTCACTTTCGAAATCGCAGCGGTATGCTACGGAGAGATGGTCGGAACGAAAACCGGTCCGCCGACTCGGTTCCGTATCTTTGTCGCGATTGATTCCCGAAACGGGGTGATTGAGAAATACATGAGGATCAGACACTTCGCCAACTCGCTGAGGCTGTGTGCCTTGCTCGTCTTGCTTGCATTCGTCCTGCCCGGTGTGATCGTCGCCGAAGGGCCTTCGAGTACGGAAATTCCCGCTGATTTGGACCGTTCGCCCGTCGATTTGGCCCTATCCGCCGATGGAGCCTGGTTGGTCACGGCGAACCAACTGTCCAACTCCATCTCTTTGATTCGCACCGATAGCCGCGAAGTCACGTGCGAGATCGGCTGTGGTGAACACCCCGCCGATATCGCCTTCACGCCCGATGCGAATCGCGTTTTGGTCACGGCCCAGTGGAGTGGGCAAGTTCAGGTATTTGAACGAAATGATGGCGAATTAGTACCCGTTGGCACTCTCGATGTGGGATTCGAACCGGTCGGAATCGCGGTCTCCTCCGATGGGAAGCGTGCGTTCGTGGGCTTGGTCGCCAACGGCTCGGTCGCCGAGATCGACCTGGAGGGAATGAAAGTCACCCGGCAAATCGAGGCAGGCAAGTGGCCGCGCTACTTGACCCTTTCGCCTGATGGCAAGCGGTTGGCGGTGGGCAAAGGGGGCGAGTCGAAGATCGCCGTGATCGACACAGAATCGGGCGAGACGCTGTATGACGAGCCGCTCGCCAATGGAACCAATTTGGGCCAGATGCGGACATCATCGGACGGGACGTACGCCTACTTTACCTGGATGGTTTACCGAACCAATCCGATCACGGTGGGCAATATCCGTCGGGGATGGGTGTTGGCTAGTCGGATCGGCCGCGTGCGTTTGGATGGCGAATCGTACCGAGAAGCAATCTCGTTGGACGTGCCGGGCAAAGCTGTCTCGGATCCTCACGATCTCGAGATCAGTGATGACGGACAATGGCTCGTCGCTTCTGCATCGGGGACACACGAACTGTTGGTTTATCGTTTGCCGGAGTTGCCGTTCGTCGCCCAAGGGGGGCCTGGCGATTTGATTGACCGACGGCTTGAACGCGATCGAAGCTTGTTCGATCGAATTGATGTCGGTGGACGTCCGATGGGACTCCGGATCGCCGATGATTCTCGAACGGCCTACGTCGCCAATTACCTGCGTAACTCCGTTCAGATCGTTGATCTGGGGGACCGTCGCGTCGTTGACGAAATTGACTTAGGGGGTCCGGTCGACAAGACGCTCGCTCGCAAAGGGATGGAAATCTTTTATGACGGTCAACGCAGTCTCGATCAATGGTATAGCTGCCATTCCTGCCATCAAGACGGAGGCGTCAACTCGCGTCCGATGGACACAATGAACGATGGGACGGAGATGACGCTGAAGACAGTGCTTCCCTTGTACGATGTCACCCAAACGTTTCCCTGGACATGGCATGGTTGGCAGCAGAATTTGACGGACGCGATGGAGAAGTCCATCACGTCGACCATGCAAGGCAAGGCTCCGAGTGAAGGTGACAAGCGAGCGCTCATCGAATTCTTATCGACGCTAAGACAGCCTCCAAATCCCCATCGTGAAGCGGACGGTTCACTGACGTCGGCGGCAAGACGTGGGAAGCGAGTCTTCTTCAGTCGGAAAGCAGGGTGTGCTGACTGTCACAATGGTCCGCAGTTCACCGACGGAAAGATTCATGACGTTGGATTGGGATCGAAGGACGACAAGTACGACGGTTACAACACGCCGTCGCTCGTCGGGGTCTATCGAAAGGTTCGGTTGCTGCACAGCGGCCGCGCGAGAGACCTGGGTCGCGTCATCAATGATCTCCACAGCCCCGAGCGGGTGAATGGTGAAGAAAACTTGACGGAAGAGGAATCGGCAGACCTGATCGAGTATCTGAAGTCTCTATAGCGATCGGATCGGGTTGATTTTCGTCTAGCGTCTCACCGACTTAGGCTCAGACTCAGTACAGCTCCGGTACCCAAGGCGCCGGGCCTGCAAAGACGTCGGTCGCGAAATCGATCTGCGATGGTGAGTTTGAACGTAGCTTGCCAAGTTGCGCTAATTCTGTTGCGGAATAGAGACTTGAGAACATGGGTGCCAGCGTTTGGATGTCCATCGCCAAGTCTCCCCGTCCACCTGGTTCCACGGAAGCCTTGCCGTCGTTGAGTACCAGTTTCCACGAACCCGAGTTTTCGGGAAGAACGGTGTCTTCGATCTTGAAATGAAGTTCACCTTCAAGCGATGGGGCATAGCCTCGCCCGGTAAGGGCGGCCGGCAGGTCGACGATTCGCAGCATCCATCGCACGAAATGTTTCACCGTCAGCCATTGCTCGTCAGCGAAATAGTGGAGCGAGTCGTTTGGGGCTCCATACCATTCGAAGGAATCGCACATCGAGCGGTGATCGCGAATCAGGGTCAGCAGGCGTCTCAGCGCCGCCGGCGTATTGGCAACGACATCCGTACTGATGAGCGGTTGCGGCACGCCTCCCTCACGCGTCCCGGGACGAAAGATTGCATAGCCTTCTGGCGCATCGAAGTCGCCAATCAGATAGGTAATGGAGCCCCGTTGATCGTAGGGATCAATCAGACGTTTCCAAAGTCCGGTGGTTCGTCGCAACTGGCCGTTCCCGCGTTCGGCACGTACGCTCGCGATTCGATTCAACTTTTCCAATGGCGGGTCGGTCAGTCGATGGATCTCCAGCTCGCGATCGTGGCAGGCAATCGAATTGAGAGGAATCGAATAGAGCGTCTGTGTCCCAGCCTGCTCGAACCCAAGTCCGCGATAAAGAGATTGCGTCGACGCATAAAGTGAGGCAATCGGGATCCCCTCGTCGCGTATTTCTCCGAGGACGCTCTTGAGCAGTTTTCCACCGGCGCCGTTGCCTCTTTCTGTTGGGCTGATTGCGACTCCGGAGAATCCCGCACAGTCGAGGGCGTTGCCACCGAAGTACTGCCCCATGCGATAGAAGGCCATGCCACCGGCTAGGCGATCGTCGCGATAGACACCTCGGAGGTTCTCGCGACCGACTCGATCGACGTACATCTCCCAGGCGTGTTGCTCGTGGGACAGCAGTGCTTCGCCCGCGAGTGAGACGTATTGGTCGAGCGAGCCATCGATTGGCCGCACTTCATAGTTCTGTTCCGCCATCAGACCTACCCGGAATGCCGTTGTCCTGCTTCTCACCGCACAGAAAGACAGTAGATGGTCCGCTAGGTTCGTTCACTTTTCAAGCTATCAGCTGGCATTCCTCCCCGATGATGCGTGAATCGTTGGTTGGGTGCCGGTCGATCTTTCGAACGGGAGCCTATACATTCTTCGCTATCACGCGGAGGGAAATGCGTCGCTTCCTCTGCAAACTTGGCAAGCTGCTGACAACGCGATTGAGAATTGAATGGCATCCTGGTACGACCATCCGCAATATTTCGACATGGTGTTTCGCGACGAGACGCCAGCCGAGGTGGCGTTCTTTCAAGAGGCGTTTGACCGTTTTGCGGATGGGAAAGTCAAGCGTCTACTCGAGCCGGGATGTGGAAGCGGTCGGTTGGTCGCTGAAATGGCTGCGTTGGGTTACGAAGTCACGGGGCTCGACCTCAGCCAACCCATGCTCGATTACCTTGCCAGACGATTGAAGCGACGGGGTTTGCATTCGGATTTGGTTTGCGACGACATGACATCGATGTCGTTCGAGCAGCCTTTTGATGCAGCATTCTGTACTTTCAATACATTCCGGCATCTGACCGCAGAGAAAGATGCGATCGCTCATTTGAGAAATGTTGCCACTCACTTGAGATCTGGCGGCATCTACATTCTCGGCTTCCATTTGATCCCGATGGACGCGGATCCGGAATGCACAGAGCGTTGGAAAGCGTCCCACGGTGGGACGGTGGTCAACGTGACGCTGAAAGTGATCGACTTCAATCGCAAGACGCGTCAGGAAATGCTGCGTGTCTCGGTGAAAGCGCAAAAGCGTTCGGGCAAAGTGGAACGGATCCGAAGTGAGTTCCCACTTCGTATCTACACACCCGCGCAGGCGAAGCAGTTGCTTCGGAAGGTTGACGACGTCTTCGAAATCGCCGGAATTTACGATTTCGACTACGATATCGATGAGACGCGTGTGTTTGACAATGACCTCACCGACGCGCTCTTCGTTCTCAAACGGATCTAGATCCCTCCTGGCCACTTCGGAGCTCAGCTTTGGTTACGTTCAACTTTCGTTTGGCGTTGTTCATTTTGTTGTCGACCGCGGGTTTGCGATTGGGCGTTCCCGGTGTCGCGTTTGCCGAGGAGAGTCCTGGCGTCGAAGCGCGTCCCAATATCATCGTCGTGCTCGTCGATGACATGGGGTTCTCTGACATCGGTTGTTACGGTGGCGAAATTGAAACGCCAAACCTGGACAAGTTGGCGGACGAAGGATTGAGATTCACTCAGTTTTACAATTCCGGTCGCTGCTGTCCGACGCGCGCGAGTCTGATGACGGGGCTGCACCCGCATCAGACGGGAATCGGGCATATGACGGAGCCGCCGGAGGAATCGCTCGGGTTCGAAGGACCCTACCAGGGCTACTTGAACGACAACTGCGTGACGATCGCCCAGGTTTTGAAGTCGTCCGGCTACCACACATTGATGACGGGTAAGTGGCACCTGGGTTTGCAGCGGCAATCGACCTGGCCTTTGCAACGCGGTTTTGATCGATACTACGGAGGCCTTTCGGGTGCGTTCAACTACTTCAAGCCGGGCGGCGGACGCGGGATGACTCAAGGTAATCAAGCGGTGGAGACGGATGCAGATTTCTACGCCACCGACACGTTCACGGATGTCGCTTGTGACTACATCAGTGAAGCTTGCGAAAGTGATGACAGTCCCTTCTTCCTTTACCTCGCCTACAACGCCCCGCATTGGCCGTTGAATGCGAAGTGGGAAGACTTTCAAAAGTACAAGGGCAAGTACAAGGGCGGCTGGGATGAGTTGATGAAAAATCGTCTAGCCAAACAAAAGTCGCTTGGTCTGTTGGAGGGCGAGTTCGATCCTGCGCCCCATGATGGGCCCGATTGGAATTCGCTTGATTCGAAGACCCGAGAGGATCTTGATTCGATCATGGCGGCTTACGCCGGGTGCCTTGATTCGATTGCTCAGAACATTGGTAAGTTGTGCCAGCATCTACGATCCATCGATCAGTTCGACAATACGTTGATCTTCGGTTTGTCGGACAACGGTGCCTGCCAAGAGGGCGGGATGGTGGGCAAGGGATCGGAAAAGAGGGTCAAAGATCCGCCACTGGAAACGGCCGGTGGAGTTCGATTGGGGCAGGCCTGGGC
>JBPCVD010000320.1:0-9346 GCA_051010815.1 Rubripirellula sp. | reverse complement strand
CGGATAGCAACAGAGTTTTCTGGGGTGAGCGTCTCATCGTGCTTCTTTCTCCGCGAGGAAATGGTTTGGAATACCCAAGGGATGCCTTGACGTAGATAGAAGCGTAAAACGCTTCCGAATGTTACAGAGGAATTCTGGTTTTCTCAAAAACTCACATTTCCCCAGGATCGGAACAAGAATCGGCGATAAAGTGGCTCGCGCGGCCGTCATTCGCTTCGCCCAGGCATCGGGCTTGGGAACTGGCAGAATTTGCGGGGCTGGAGCGGCACCCGAAGTAAAGAAGTCTGGCTACTGCTTGCCTGCTTGACCAAGCTGATCGGCGACCTGAAGCGATCGCCGCGGTTCGTCGTCCTCGAACAGTGAGTGGGCGAAGATCCCGGACAAGACAACGGTGAGTAACAGAGCGCGCATTGTGTAGGAAGCGGTTCGAAGCCAGTTGGAAACGACGAGACGACGATGTGTCGAAGCTTCAAATCGATCGGCCAGCAAACGGTGCAAAGGTACCTGGATGAAGTACGTAGAAGACCAGATCACCAACAACAGCAACAGATTGGTTCCCAAGGCCCAACGGATCTCTGGTGGTGAGCAACAAAGGGCTGACACAGCGGTTAGCAATTCGACCGCGAGAAAACACCAGGCTGGTCGGCTGATCCTACGTAGGTGCTCGCGTTCGTAATGTTCGTACTGTCCGTCGCCTACGAACTGCAAATTGGGATAATAGGCGAGCTGAACGAACCACATGATGCCGGTCATCGCACCGGTAAGTACGACATGAAAGACAAGTAACAGGCTGGTAATCAGAGTCATTCTGCCGACCGCCAGGGTCCATCCAAATTCGAACGTTACGTGACGTTGGATCGTTGTTTACCAAGACGTCAAGGAAGACAAACCGATATCGTAGCGACTCCGACCGGGAGGATCTTACTACCGCGATACCGTTGCGCAGGCTCGGTGGTGAAGAAGTTCATTCGTCGACTCGATGGCATCGTGCTAAAGGCAAGCTTCACAGTTTTTATTTGCCGGTGTTTCTGCACAGGATCCGGATCTCGGCCCAAAGGGCGTTGCTTGCCCCCCTCTGGATGCCGATTCAGCTCACGGGAGAACGAGTCATGCGCGATATCGGCTCGAATTGTGGTTGCCGCATGCCCTTGTCGCGCGTTTAAACTACCAATCACTCCCCCCGCCCGTCACCCGCCCGTTTCGCCCAGTGAAGTCATGAATAGTCGCGACCCGGATGTCACACGAAGCGAACCATTGTCGCGGACGACGGAAGAGTCTCTCGGCGAGACCCGTGCGTCGAGCGGGGAAACGACTTCTTCCGGGCATCCGACAGATGCGCGAGCCGATGCGTGGCTCGGCCGTCAACTCGGCAAATACAAAATCACGGGAGTGCTGGGTGTCGGCGGGATGGGCGTTGTCTTGAAGGCTCATGATCAGACGATTGGCCGTGACGTTGCAATCAAGGTCTTGCCGCCCGAGGTGTCATCCAATGAACGCGCTTTGACACGGTTTCTGTTCGAGGCAAAGAGCGCGGGCAAATTGAGTCATCCGAATACAGTGATGATTCATGAGATTTCGCATGAGGGTGACACCCATTTCATCGTGATGGAAATCGTTTCCGGGGGTAGTCTGTCGCAGCAACTGGATTCCTCTGGCGCAAGCGGCGTGCAGCAGGCGACGGAGCAGATCATTCAGGCTTCCGCCGGGCTTGCTGCCGCTCATCAGGCAGGTTTGATTCACCGTGACGTGAAGCCGGCGAACTTGATGTTGACGCCCGATGGGACGGTGAAGGTTTCAGACTTCGGCTTGGCAAAGCGTGTCGATAGCAGTTCGATGCAAGTCACCCAAGCGGGGCAGTTGGTCGGTACACCGTATTACATGAGTCCCGAGCAATGTGAATCTTCGTCCGTGGACGAACGTAGTGATATTTATGCGTTGGGCGCGACGTACTACTCGCTTCTCACGGGCAAGCATCCATTCGCCGAGAGTGATAGCGTTGTGAAGGTAATGTTTGCCCATTGCAACGCGCCACGGCCTGATCCGCGAAGCATTCGTGATGATGTTCCTTCTGCTTGCGCCAGCGTGATCAAACGCGCAATGGCAAAGCGGCCTGAGGATCGTTATCAATCGATGAATGAGATGCGATCCGATTTGCAAGCGATATTGGATCACAGTGGTGACGGTGGCACGGCGTTACCGAGTCAAGAAGTCAGCCAAACTAGCCAACAGGGAGGTAACCGACGACTACTTCTGATCGGCGCCACGCTTGCCGCAACGGCGGGAATTTTGGGGTTCGGCCTCTACACGATTTTCGGAGGGAGCCAAACAGGATCCGGAGAAGGGACCGCCGCCGCCCCTGAAGCCAACTCATCCGTTCCAGTGCAGGTCATTCCCTCAGGCGAACCGATCAAGGTTGGCGTCTTGCATTCCACGTCGGGAACGATGGCTGCAAGTGAAAAGGCTGTGGTCGATGCAACGTTGATGGCGATTGACGAGATCAACCAGGCCGGCGGATTGATGGGACGCCCCGTCGTACCGATAGTGGCCGACGGTCAATCTGATCCAGCGGTTTTCGCGAGCAAAGCAAGACAACTGATTGAATCGGATGGTGTCTGCGCTGTGTTCGGCTGCTGGACTTCTGCCAGTCGAAAGACGGTCGTGCCAATTTTCGAACAAAACGATCATCTCCTGATTTACCCTGTGCAATACGAAGGTGTTGAAGAATCTTCCAACGTGATCTACACGGGTGCGTCTCCAAACCAGCAAATCGTTCCAGCGGTGAAGTGGGCATTCGCGTTCGAAGACAAACGTCGGTTCTTCGTTGTTGGTTCAGACTACGTTTTTCCAAGAGTCGCCAGTGAGATCATCAAAGACCAACTCGCTGAGCTTGGAGCGGAACTGGTTGGGGAAGAGTTCCTTCCTCTAGGCAGTACGGACGCCGCGACGGTGGTGAAGAAGATTTCCGAGTCCAACGCCGATATGGTTCTGAACTTAATCAATGGTGATACCAACACGACGTTCTTCAAAGAAATGCGTGCTGCGGGCATCACACCGGAAAAGATTCCTACGATCTCGTTCAGCATTGGTGAAGCCGAACTCGCGGAGATGGATTCCGGTTCGATGGCCGGCGACTACGCAGCTTGGAACTACTTCCAAAGCATCGATACTCCCGAGAACAATGTGTTCGTCCAGTCACTCAAAGATAGGTATGGGGTCGATCGCACGGTCTCGGATCCGATGGAAGCCGCCTATTTTGGTGTCAAGTTGTGGTCGCAAGCGGTGCTTTCGGCGGAGAGCACGAACGCTTCCACCATTCGTCGAGAGATGCGGAATCAACGCATGGTCGCGCCGGAGGGCGTAGTGCGGATTGATCCAGCGACACAGCACACGTTCAAGACACCGAGAATCGGCCGAGTCCAGTCGGACGGACAATTCGAAATCGTGTGGACGGCGGTCAAGGAACAACCACCTTTGCCCTATCCTGCATCGCGACCTACGGCAGCTTGGAAAGCACTCTTACACGATCTCTACTCGGGCTGGGGCAATCGCTGGTCCGCACCATCCAAGTGAGGAGAGCCCGCTTTGAGCAGCCCAGAATCGCTCAGGCAAGGCTGAGCCCAAAGGCCAGCACTGGTGATTGTTCGGCTCACACGGGAGAAGCCAACTTCCAACCAGGGACGGGGTGACCACTCCTCCGTTCAAGCAGAAGCCACCCACCCTTCTGATCAAGCAGATCACCCGCGTTGAAGAAGCGTACAGCCAACTCCCTTCGAGAAGATGACTCGACGCCGCATCTCTTGCTCATTCGAGGGCGTTCTGTTCAAACTCCATGAAATTCTTGCGGTAGTGCGAACAATGGCGTTGACTGGGGCGTACCCACAGCGAAGAATCAAGCCTCGCTTTCGATCTCTACCCTACATCCCAGTCGATCTGTGCGATACGCATCCAGATTAATATGCCTGCTCACAATCGCGTCTCTACTAGTGGGAAACGTGGCGGGCTGGGTGCATGTTGGGCATCATTGTGGTGGGGGGCATCATGAGGTTCAGCAGAAGGTCGATCAGCATCAAGGCTGCTGCCATCATCACTGTCATCAGGACGATGAGCAGCATGAGCCCGATCAACCGCATGGGGATCACGAGCATGATCCTGATACTTGTTCGATCTGCCAAAGCTTCTTTGCGTTCCGTCTTGGTTTGCCGACCGTTGCACAGCCGGATCAATGGCAGCCTGCCGAAACTGCCGATTTCTGTCTGGTAGTCTCGGATGTAGCTGTCGAGAAGGTATTTCTAAGCGCACTTTCTTCGCGCGGACCACCTCGCGTTTGAGACTTTCATCGTTGCGCGCAACCCAGAATTGAGTGATGCTCTCGTTGTTCGAGAGGCAACTTGATTGTTTGCGCGCTGAATTCTGATGGTTTCCTGTTGAGGGGTCCAACATGGCTTTGGTCCATGACCCGCCTGAGACGCAGAGTTGGTTGGTGCGCGCTGTCACCACCGACTTCTGCCCCTGGGCGAATCGTTTCATTTATTGGTTGAAAGAGCCGATCGGCTGGTTCGTGCTCGCGATCGTGGCGAGCATGATCGTAGGGATGTACGCAAACCCTGTCGGATGGACGATCGCGGGTGCGCTCACATGCATCATTTTGATCGGAATCATCTGGCCGCTGATTGCTGTTTGGACATCTTCCTGCGAGCTGCATCCTGAAGTCGATGCGGTCCATGAGGACAAGTCGTGTCGGATGATCTTTTCGATGCGAAACCGGCTTCCATTGCCGCTCTGGGGGCTCGCGGTCGAGGGTTACCTGGACAGTGAGGGCGACGAATCACTGCCCGTCATTGCGCTCTCCCATGTGCCGCCTATCTGCATCGCAGAATATGCGATCACCGTGCGCCCGGCGCTTCGAGGTCACTATCCGATTCAGACGCCCAAGGTCGCCTGCTCGTTTCCATTCGGGATCTGGACAGCGCGACGTGAACTGCGGTCGGTCAAGTCGCTCACTGTTTGGCCTCGCGTTTATGATATCGCTGGTGTCTGTCTACTGACTGGAAAGAGGACCACAGAACTTGGCGATGGCCATCGCGGTGGTCGCAGCGGAGATTTTGTTGGTGTTCGCGGTTTCCGTCGCGGTGATTCGCCACGTCACATCAATTGGGCACAGTCGGCCCGAACAGAAACCTTGATCGTGACCGAACGTGGTGGTCCGCAATGCATTGAGATCGATCTGAACGTGGACCCGATGCTCGGGAAGGGGCAATCTCGGACATCATTGGCGATTCGAATGCGTGTGGCCGCGAGCATTCTTTGCAGCCTTCATGGTTCTCACGCTCCAACCCGCGTCTCGATCGGCGAAAAAGCGATTCGGCAAGCCGTCGGTTGCTTGGGGCGGCGTCAGTTGATGGACGCGCTGGCGGATATCCCGGTAGACGGTTGCGATGTCACTTCGGTCCCGCGTATCGATACCAGGCGAATCAGGATCGAAATTGGTGGCGACCATTCCGGGCACATCGCTGATGTGGAGGTAACGGTCATCGATCCGAACGCAGCAAGTCGCGCAGGCGGTACGACTCGTCGAATCACGATTCGATGTGACAAACCACTCGACGAACAACTGATTCACTTTTGGCAGGAGCTCGGAAATGTCCCAAACGCAGCATGAGCGAACTGCCGATTTCAGCGGGCAAGACTCCCTGACACAAAGTCGATTCGCGCGACCGGATGATCGGCGACGAACGATTGAGTCCACGATCTTGGCGTTGATTGCGCTGGCTGGAATTTGGTGGCTTCGCCTTTCGATTGAATCAACCACTTGGTGTGTGGCAGAGGTCTTTGCAATTCTCGCCTTCGCACTTCTATTCGTCTTGGTGAGTCGTCGCCGAATTCGGCTCGTTGCGTGCGTTGGCGTGATCTGCTCGACGCCCGTCTTTGCCATAGTTGCTCGACAATTCGGATCGCCTATCGCGTTCGAAATGACAGCGATTTCCGTGTTGGGTGCCGGGTCGTTGGCGTTGGCGATGTACTCGCAAACTCGACGCAACCTTGCGCTCTCTGTCGTCGCCAGCGGGTTCTTGGTTCTGTTCACGACACTCATTGCGAGCGAATTTGGCACGCTGATACCGGCGCTCGCTTGGATCACCTATTGTTTGTGGCACATGGTTGCCAACCATTGGGAGCGAGTCACGGCATGCACACCTGATGAAATTCGTCGCTCGACATCTATCCGGCCAACGACGGTTATCGTTGGCATGCTGCTATTTTTCCTCGGCGGGTGGGCCATTCACGGTCGTGCTTCCAAGCCGCAGCATTTTGCCTGGGGACTCATGCCGACGAGCGGCGGATCTCGCTGGTTTGATTCAGCGGCAAGATCAGGCATCGGCAACGGCGACGCGGCGATTGCCGCCAAGGATCACGCGGAGTCATTTGGCGCGGTCGAGTCAGAGTTGTTTCTGGAGTCAACCGAGTCAACGCTTTATGACATGTTCAGCGATTCGATGGGGCAACCGAAGCTGAAGCAAAAGTGGGAACGCCGGCAAGGTATGTCGCCGGAGAAACTGATCCATGCGCATCAGCGGACCGCGAAGAGCGAACGAGGCGGCGGATCGTTTTCAACGTCCCGCGACAAACCGCAGCCGCCCCAACCGCTTCGTGACGCCAGCGAGCGCGCGGTCGTGCAGTGGATTGGTCCGACCGGTATTCGGTTGGCGATGAATCGATACGACGCCTTTGATGGGGTCGATTGGCTGTCGCATGCAAGTTGGAAAAACGATCAACTCTCGCGTGTCGAACTTGGTGACGAGGCTTGGTTCTTTGATCCGAAGCAAACCAAGAAACTGGTCAAGGATCCGGAGAGGTTCCGACACGGCGGAGTGCTCAAGGTACTTGGACTGAATACAACGCACATCCCATCACCCATGATGACGGCAGGTGTCTATATCAAGGATGTCGATCGCCGCGACTTCTTCGGCATCGATCACGACGGATCGTTGTACATGCCAGGCCGCGAAAAAATTCCCGCATTGACCGTGATGCATCTGGCCGCATCAAACGTGATGGAGGACGACTTGCTGAGACCCACGTCGCTGGCAGACCGCCAATCTTACCTGAGCATGTTGTCTTCAACTCGCAACAACGCGGATCGAAAACAACGACAAATCGCAAATCCCACCGAGCGTGATTTGTCATCAGGAGAGTTGATGGCCGGCAAGCTGGTAACCGAACTGACAGTAGAAGAGACCGTCCCGTACCGCAAACTCCAATCGATCATTTCGTATCTGCGAAATAACTACACATTCGACCGGCAGTCGGTCACCGAGGGAGCTGATCCGCTGCAACATTTCTTAACCGCCAAGCGTGGTGGTGATCATTTGTTTGCGACGACCGCCGCAGTCATGGGTCGCGCGATCGGAGTGAACACGCGGCTGGTGTCAGGTTTCTATGTTCGGCCGAGTTCGATCGATGTCGGGCAAGGCCATGCTTCGGTCGTCCCCGAAGATGTACACGTTTGGGTGGAAGTGCAAATGGACGACGGCCGATGGATCGAACTCGAACCCACACCAGGTTACCGACAACCTGTTTACAAGCCCTCGGGTTGGCTGTTGGCTAAGCGTTTTGCTGTCGCACATTGGGTGCATGCGTTAGCTGTGATCGTAATCGGCACACTGTTTTTCCTCACACGCGTCATTTTCTTTGAACTCTTCATACGTCTGGCGTGGTTGCTAGGTGGCCTGTTGTCGGACCGCCAGCGGCTCAGAGTTCTGCTCTGGATCTTGCAGTGGCGCGCAAGCCTCGCCGGCAAGCCGCGCCGAGTTGGAACGCCACAGCGTGATTGGCTTTTGTCGCTGACACACAGAGATGACAAGCTTTCGGGCGTCGCATTGGCGTGTTGTGACGCGGCAGATCGGATGGTTTTTGGCGAACAGGTTGCTGATGACTGGTCCGCACCTGCAAATCTACTCGTCCGCCAAATGACGACCCGGCATATCTACCAGGGCATGTCTGCGGAGACATCACAACCGGGAGTCCACGTATGAATACGGTTACCAATCATGACCACACGGAAACGAACGTTCAGGCAAAAGACCTGCAGCGGCATTTGGCTGCGTTGCGAAAACAGCTGGGGAGTGTTTTGCTTGGCAAGTCGGATCAAATCGATTTGGTGATTGCGTGTTTATTGGCCCGCGGTCACCTGCTTCTGGATGACCTTCCCGGGACAGGGAAGACCACGCTAGCCAAAGCGGTTTCCGCTTGCTTAGGCGGCCAGCTTGCGCGAATTCAGTGCACGCCCGACTTGCTGCCCACGGATGTAACAGGATTCAACTTGTTCAACCAAAAGACCCGCGAATTCGAGTTTCATCCCGGCCCGGTGTTTGCGGATGTGCTGTTGGCGGATGAATTGAACCGTACGACGCCGCGAACGCAAAGTGCGTTGTTGGAGGCGATGGCAGAACGTCAGGTAACGATCGATGCGGTGCCCCACATGCTTTCCGATACGTTCTTCGTGATTGCCACCCAAAACCCGATCGATTCCCACGGTGCTTATCCGCTGCCGGAGGCTCAGCTCGACCGATTCTCCATCAAGCTTGAAATTGGTTACCCGGACCGCGGCGCGCAGTTAGAGATCTTGGAGTCTGCATCCAGTGGTACGCATGACAGATTGGATCTCGCTCCCGTATTGCCCCTGGACGAGTTGTCGCGATTACAGCAGCACAGTTCAAAAATAACCGTGCACCCTCGCGTTCGCGAGTACCTAGTCGACCTGGTTGAAGCGACACGAAACGACCCGGCAATCCAATTGGGTGTTAGCCCGCGCGGCATGTTGCACTGGCAGCGTATCGCTCAAGCCTGGGCGGTCGTTAGCGAACGCGACTTTGTCACTCCCAGCGACATCGCGCATGTCGCGCGCCCCGTTTTGTCCGTGAGACTGCTAACCACAAACGGCGATGTCGATACCGTCATTTCAAAGATCATGGACAACGTTCCCGCACCGGAGTACCGATAATGATGCTTTTTGATACTCGCTGGCCGCCGCGTTTCGCTGTGTCGATCGCAGTTGGCTGTTTGTTGTTCATTAGCGGTTGCTCGAGTGATCCCGAGAAGACGTCGTTGTTTGATCACAGCCACGAGACACCCGGTCATTGGCCGCGCAGCCTTGGCGATACCTCGGTAAAGATTCGCGAGCGACTGGAGAGGCTGGATACCAAAGACACGTCGGCTGCCGACGAACTGGCCGATCTGGTTTCGTGGGTGCCTGAGTTTGCTGCCGACACAAGTGTGTCGGAGACGCAGTGGGATCCAATTTATGAAGCAAGCGAGTCATTGCGGCTGCGGCTCGAGGGCGGGACGGAAC
>JBPCVD010000319.1:0-4556 GCA_051010815.1 Rubripirellula sp. | reverse complement strand
GGTCAGTAGTCTAGGGCAAGAATTGCTTCAGCGATGTGTCGAAAACGCGGTTGAGCTAGTGCAGGAACATTCGGACGAGAAGATTCGTGAGCAAATCGAGAACTTTGACGACCGAGTCGTTCACGGTGAAAAATTGAGTCCGGGATGGCTTCGTTGCGCCATTGAATCTGAGAAAGGGTACGGATTTCGAAAGGGATTTAGATCTACTGCGCAACGCGAAGAAGACTCCCGCCGACGTCTTGAACGAGATCGTGAGAAAGCTGCGCAACGTGAGAGTGAAAAGCGATTCTTCGAAATTCAACGGAGCAAGGACGAGGCGTCATTCGAACGGTTTCTCGCGTATCGCGATTCATTTGACCCATCCAAGCAAATCGAATTGGAGGACGAAGCACTGAAGATGTGCAATACCATCACGCGCCACCAAGTCTTGAAAGCACGCCGCGGGGGATCACTCGGCATGTTCCATCAGTTGCTATGGGAGGAGTTCATCATGCGGACACCGGAAGCAGATGTAGCCATTACAGGGACGCAAGATCCGTAGCGCTTCGCGCAAAGTGAACTTGGCTAAACCAATTGCTGTATTAAGCTTCGCAAAGTCGAAGACAAACGGCTCTAAGTCGCGCTGTTCTCGATTTCTGCACACGATTTCGCACTATCTGCGCGAGATAGCTTTTGACCCAACTCGCGCTGGTTGATGCAACCGATGTCTGGACGGCTGGCGTGCTAGGCGCAGCGGTCTCCGTTGGATTGCTAATCTGCTCCAGAGAAGAGTTTGATCGTTCGTCGTGAACGGAACCGGTTTCATAGTCCATCGTTGGGCTTATGTGGGCGACCTTGGTGCTCCGCAACGCGGCGACTGTGGGCAAAGTGGCGGACTAGCCTCACTCGCACAAGTTCGGCCGGTGTCTCAATTGCATTCAAGCCTCTTTTCTGCGACGAAGGTGATTCCTTTTCGGTGCTCGCCATCTTTCAGCGGATCGAGGTCCAGCCTCGCTTCGGTCAGAGTATTGTGACTCGTATACAGATGAAGCGGCTCGTTAGCGATCAGCCCACGCAAATGAAAACTCCCGTCTTCGTCAGTCCAGGACTCCTGTATCCATGGACCTGACCAGAACCAAATAATACCGCCCCGACCGTTTTCGTAGGTGATTCCGGCTCGGTTGCCGCCAGTTTGCCATTTGAGTTCCGATTTGATCGCGATGCATTTGTGAGGCATCGGAGTTCCATCAGGATCGACGAGTTTGCCGGAGATCGTGTTGTTGTCGAGCAGCCAATCGATCGGTTCCATATTCGGACCAACCTGGACCTTTCGAAAGGCGATCATGTTTCGATCGTCGTGCTTCACTCGCAATAGGTAGTCGCCGGGTGGGATGTCGCGAAATCGATAGTGGCCTCGATCACCTGTGAAACCCAAAAACGGTGGATGCTTATACGACTGATCTGGCGTGTAAAGGTATTCCGACATCATATGCAACGATCCACACACGATGGGTCGGTCCGACTCGCGAACAGTGACAGAGAATTCGTATCGCGGCCAGACGGTGAGCGTTACTTCAATGTTGTTGCCATCGACTTCGACAATCGTCCGCTCGCCGTTAGAGATTTGGTCATCATGACGTCGGCTTTGTTCTGGATGTTTCAAAGCAACCAGGAAACGGCCATTCAATCGATCAAAGGTTGCGATTCCGCTGGCGTCCGATTCGGCTTCGAACTGATAGCCTCGCATCTCTTGTGAGCCGCTCATTGTGTCATCGTATGCGTCCAATGCTTTGACATAAACACGCGCTCGCGCAGGCTGACCATTTTCGTCGACAACGCTCACCGTGATCTTGCCGGGCGCAGCGAGTCGAATCTCGGTCGGATAGCTTTTTCGTGAGCTTTCGCTTTCGTCGCTCGGTGCAGCGATCGCCTGAACTTGGAGTGCATAATCCGGATGACAACCGGAAAGCATCTCGTCGCCGTCGTCAACTTGCGACAGCAATGCTTCGCCCTCGTCATTCGTTTCGGCAATCAGACAGTGGTAAGGAAAGTTCCAGTCCCAACTGCCAGGTACTCGTTCGTTCTTTTCGTGTGCCCATGTCGTCAACTTATCCGTCCAGCCCTTGTTGCGCTGGACAAGTCTCACTTCGGCCTGCGGAATAGCGGTCCCCGCTGAGTTGACGACTCGCACCTTGATCTCTGACGTCGCCTTCAACGTAATGTCACCAAAGTCCGTTTTTTGTCCGCGTATCAAATAGTCTTGGATTTCAACTTCGCAGAACTCGTAGCCCACCGCGCGAATCCAGAGCGAGACTTTTCGCTTTGGTGTCCAAAACTGCAAATGAGAATCCCACGCCGCGTAGTCGCGAAGCTCGATGCGACCACCGGGCAAAATGGTCGCCTTTTGATCGTCCTGGTCCGGCCCGAACCCGGACTCGTAACGCACTTCGACCGATTGGATTTCGACTGGGTTTCCCGACTCATCGACGGCACGCGCCGAGAGATTGACTCGACCGAGCCACGGTAATTCAATATCCGTTTCGCTGCGATCGGAGGTCAATTCGACACGACAGCTTTGCACTTCAGGCAACTCGAATAACCTTTGGTTTGGCTCGGTTGCCAGCCCAACAACCAGCCAAATCTCAAGCGGCCCTTGCCGGGTCGTAGCCTGAGAGTGGTAACCCTGCACAACAAACGGTTCGATGTTGGGTTTGAATGGTTCTTCGTTGAGTCCATCGATGCGAAAAGAACCATCGGCTTGTACGAGAGCACGCCGGGGTCGGCCACGACTCGGAAACTGCCTGACGTAGTCAACATTTCTGCGACTCGGACGAGCTTCAACCATCAACTTGCCAACGTGCTGTTCCGGAACATTCAGCACGCGACCAGAAACCGAGCTGCCTCGGTCAAGCGTGACGGAAAGCTCTTCCGGTTTTGGATCGTTGAAAAAGTTGCCTTGGTGCTCGACGACTCGGTAGCCCGCTTTGTCAAAAAGCAGATACCAGCGACCCGGCAACAAGCCGACGGCATGGAACCGTCCTTCGGAATTCGTTTTCGCAACAGGAATTCCGCGACCGGGATAGCTCTGAATGTGTCCAGGAACGCCTCGTTCCATCGCCATCAACACGTGCACGTCGGCCAGCGGTGCGTCGGATGCATCGACAACCGTTCCGCTGATCGAGTGACCCTTCTGAACGACAAGATCGCCCATGTCATGCGGCAAATCGCGCGCAAGTCGTTCATGGGTGTACCGCAGAGGTGCGTAGCCGTCGGCGAGTATGCTGACAAATAGAGTGCTGCCTGGCTTCAGCTTGTCGTGAAACTCGAATCGCCCTTCGTTATCTGTCTCGGTAACTTGAGCGTCCTCATAGAGCCCTTTGCCTTCCCCCAGCTCCACTTCGATCGGATGCCGAAGAAAACTATCGAACGTCAAGGCGACCACCGACGCGCCGGCGATTGCGTCGCCGGATTCGTTAAAGACTCGACCGATTAGTTGAAGTTGTTTTTTCATTTCGCTAGTTGAGCTAACCCGCGTTTACGAACCATTTCATTGCGACTCGCCGCTGGTCGTGACATTTTGGCACGTGGGTTCCAATGAGATAGCGAGTCATGTCAAGATTGCCTTGGGTATCCGCCAGAACCATCCACCAATAAGACTTGTCTTGAAACCTGATCAGAAACTCCCCATCCGGAGCGGGCGGTTCGCAGGCGACACTACTTGGGAACACGGGCCGGGCTCCTTCCGGCGTGGCTTGGAACGAATCTATGCTGAGGTGTGAAGTGTTCTGCGCGTAGACGTTGTCCTTCCAAACAAATAGCCATTGTGCATCAGCAACGTATTGCATGTCGTCTTCCCAGCACTGAAGAAACCGTACGGGGAGACCATTTCGAACCGCGTCGATCAAGTCCGCTTTTTCGCCCTCCGTGCGTTGGCCATTTTCGTCATGTGCGTATGCGAGGGTCCAAGGCATGCGTGCCTCCTATCTATCACGGGGTTTGCGGTAACTGGCTTCCCATCCGACCATGGCAGACAAGATTCGATTTCGTTCGGGATGGTTTGCCTTTTTGGCGAGATGCCAGGCCTCAATCATGCAGCGCTGGCCAGCCGTGGTGTTATCGTGGCCAAGTGTCGCAAACAAGCAGCGTAGCAATTCGAGCCCATCGCCGCCGGTGTGCGCATAACGGTTGGCCATCGGAATCGCACGCGCAGGGTCTCCACCCCTGATTGCCTTGATGATTTCTTCGATCAGGTTGTCGTTAGTAGACGCTTCGTCGTTTTCTTCCAAGTTTGCTTCGGGAATGACTTCCGCGAGCCCTTTGTCGCCGTTATGCAGAACGAGGTAAGCCGCGGGATAAGCGGATTTGATGGCCAGCGTTTCACCCAGTGGCTTGAGCCTGGTGATGTTGGCCACGGCCATCAGTTCGATTTTCAGGCTAGACCATTTCGCACCGTTACCGTGGCTCGCTCGCAGCAAGCGTTCGACGCAATTCATGGTCATTGCAAGCTCAATCTGCT
The DNA here is from genome assembly GCA_051010815.1 of Rubripirellula sp. GTDB lineage: Bacteria > Planctomycetota > Planctomycetia > Pirellulales > Pirellulaceae > Rubripirellula. The sequence goes on along the minus strand of JBPCVD010000319.1, from coordinate 61 downwards.
CCAAGCTTGTGCCTTCTTGCCAAGCCTGAGTGATTGCACCGAACACCGTGGCTGGATCGGC
>JBPCVD010000318.1:0-4832 GCA_051010815.1 Rubripirellula sp. | reverse complement strand
TTAGGGTCTCGACCAAATGCCTTGAGCTTGAAGTAAGGGTGCGTTGCTGCGCGTAAGCGTTTCCACCCCGCTCTGTGATAGCCCGCAATTGCTGGTTCGAAGTTGAGATTTCAGCCTTCCCACGAATGATTTTGAGGGGGGCACGGTAGGGCGCCTTTAGCAAATGGGGCGTTAGCAATTAAGATGCTGGCTTCCGCCGCCGATTTCTCCAAGACGGACACCTACCGCCCAAGTTCATCACGGAAGGACCTCGAGCGGGTGTGCGGAGCACTCCCCCGTAGGCCAATCGAAGTCACGATGAGTCGCTTATAATCGACTTCGACTTTCCAGCACTGGCCGCGAAACAGAATTCGTCACTCGCCCCTTACGAGCTTCCATTCATGCGTTGTCGCCATTTCCTTACGTTGTTTGTTGCGTTGACCGTTTCCGGTGGCTTCGCCGCCGCCGAGGCCCCGGGTTCAACTGCAGGGATCGCAAAAGAAAAGCCTGCGGACGGCCCGTCGGTTGAAATCGAGGGCGGCTACATGGTTCCTTACTCCGTTGTCATTCCCGGCACGGAAGTCTCCTTCAAGATGATTCCTGTTCCCGGGGGATCTTTCATGTTGGGAAGCCCCGAGGGTGAGGAAGACCGAGCTGATGATGAGGGGCCCCAGATCAAGGTTGATGTCGACCCGATGTGGGTCGCAGAAAAGGAGGTCTCATGGGCTGAGTACAAAGAGTTCATGAAACTCTACGCGATCTTCAAGGAGTTCGAGGCTCAGGGTGTTCGCACTGTCGGACCCGAGAACATGGTCGACGCTATCACCGCGCCGACGGAACTGTACGATCCGAGCTTCACGTACGAATACGGGGAAGAGCCGGAGCAACCTGCCGTCACGATGACTCAGTACTCGGCGCAGCAATACACCAAGTGGTTGAGCCGTGTGACCGGTCAGCAGTTCCGAGTGCCCACAGAGGCGGAGTGGGAGTACGCCGCACGTGGTGGAACTGACACGCCTTACAGCTGGGGCGACAGCGCCGACGACATCGATGACTACGCATGGTACTTCGATAACGCGGACGTCGGTGCACCACCGGTTGGTACGAAGAAACCGAATCCGTATGGCCTTCACGATATGCATGGTTCCGTCGCGGAACTGACGGTGAACTCCTACACAGAAGACGGCTACAGCCAGTTCGATACGGGGAAGCCGATCAATGCGACGGAAGTCGTTGTTTGGCCAGAGACTTCTTCACCCGTGGTCGTTCGCGGCGGGTCATGGGAAATGGATCCTGAGCAACTTCGAAGCGCGGCTCGTCTCGGCTCGGAAGACGAAGCTTGGAAGGAAGAAGACCCTAACTTTCCCAAGAGCCCTTGGTGGTTCACCAGCGATCCGGCTCGCGGCGTTGGGTTCCGTTTGTTTCGCTCGCTCAAGCCTCTGGATGAGAAGATCGTGACCAAATTCTGGGAAGCCAATGCTGAAGAGGTCAAGGAAGACGTGGAATCGCGGCTGTTGGGTGGCCGCGGAGGTTTAGGGCTTGTGAATGAGACGTTGCCCGAAGCGATCAAGAACGCGGAGTGATTTTCGCATTTCGTTGATCACCTGCGGGCGCCGGTATGTGTCGCCTGCAGGTATTCAGATTCGATAGCCCGCTAACCCCTTACAGAATTCGTGTACGAAACCATTGCCTTGGTAGGTGCGACCGGTGCGGTCGGACGCATCGTTTTGGAACAACTTGTTCAACGTGAGTTCCCCTACAAGCGATTGAAGTTGCTTGCCTCGGAGCGATCCGTTGGAAGAGACGTTCGTGTCGGTGGCGAGACCATCAAGGTTGAGTTGCTGGAGCCGGGTGCCTTCAAGGATATCGACCTGGCCATTGCCAGCACGCCGGACGAAGTGTCAGCTGAGTTCGCGCCGTGGGCGGTCGACGCCGGCGCGGTTGTGGTTGACGAAAGTGGTTACTGGCGGATGGATCCGAAAGTGCCGTTGGTGATTCCCGAAGTGAACCCCGAAGCCGTTGATAGCCATCAGGGCATCATCGCGAGCCCGAACTGCAGTACGACTCAGATGGTGGTCGCATTGGCTCCGTTGCACGCTGCCGCAAAGGTCAAGCGTGTGGTCGTTAGCACGTACCAGGCAACCAGCGGGGCCGGTCTGTCCGGCAACGAAGAACTGCACGACAGTGTTCGAAGTGCGTTGACCGGCCAAGTGCACCCGCCCAACACGTTTCAACATCCAATCGGATTCAACCTGATTCCTCAGATCGGATCGGAGAAGCACGAGGGTTACACCAGTGAAGAGATGAAAATGGTGTACGAGACGCGAAAGATCATGGGTGATGACGACATACAAGTTTGTCCTACCTGTGTTCGCGTTCCCGTCGCGGTTGGGCATAGTGAGTCCATTCTGGTCGAGACGGAGCAGCCTCTGTCGGTCGAGGAAGCAACACGGCTGTTTAACGAAGCCGAAGGCGTCACGGTGGTCGACGACTTGAACGATCAACGCTATCCGATGCCGCGTGATTGCGACGGCAAGGATGACGTATTCGTGGGACGCATCCGTCGCGATATCAGCTGCGGAAATGGAATCGCGTTTTGGTGTGTGAGTGACAACCTTCGCAAGGGTGCCGCGACCAACGCAGTCCAGATCGCAGAATTGCTGGTCAAGCGGTCGGCTGTTGTCGGTAAGTCGTAGTCCGGGACGGCGATCCACTTGTCACGCACATTCAAGCTGACGGTCGCTTACGACGGAACGGAGTTCGCTGGTTGGCAAGTCCAACCGGGCCAACCGACCATCCAGGGTTCTCTTCAAGACGCATTCTTGAAGTTGACTGGAGAGCGAGTTCAGGTCATTGGAAGTGGCCGCACCGATGCAGGCGTGCACGCGATCGCGCAGGTCGCCAGTTGCCAAGCTAGCTGGCGAGATCCGGCAGAGCGTCTCGTACGCGCCCTCAATTCGCAGTTGCCGGACACCATTGCGGTGACGGATGCCCGCGATGCCGCGTCTGGTTTTCATGCGATCCGCGATGCCTCGCGTAAGCGTTACCGGTATCAATTGCAGATCGGTGGTGTGCGAGATCCGTTTGAGTACCCCTATCGCTGGCACCTGCACGGGAAGATCGATTTGGAGGCGGTTCGCACTGCCGCGCAACGATTCATTGGATGTCATGATTTCCAAAGTTTTCAGGCATCCGGATCTGATCGAAAAACAACCGTGCGAAATGTTTACGCATGTGAGTTGTTTGAACAAACGACTGGGGTTGCTGAAGCGTCGCACTTGGCAATCGAAGTCGAGGCGGATGGCTTTCTCTACAACATGGTTCGCAACATCGTTGGGACGTTGGTTGAGGTTGGACGTGGGAAGCAGAGTCCGCAGTGGATTGACGATGTATTGGCCGCTTGTGACCGTGATGTCGCTGGGCCGACGGCGCCGGCGCATGGTTTGTTCCTGTTCCGAGTGGATTATCCGGACGCCTAACATCGATCGTCACGATCCGTGCTTTGAAGAATCGTCTCGAGGGCAGATTCGGACAATCGTTTGCCTTTGCGAATTGTTCATCAAATCTTCATCCGTACGGCCGTGAAATCCCGCGTAACGGCGATGCAATGGAAGAGTCAAGGATGAGAGAATCATCTGACGATTGCTACACTATGCAACGGTAAGGCGACTGCATTTGGAGGCGGAACTTCGAAGGTTGGTCGCACCTCTTTAAGTGACCCAATGACAGGCGAACTCAACACAGCAGGCCCGGCACTCGATAATGCGACACGTTCGTTCGTGCGGCGAGCACTAGCTGCTGGTCTCGTCGAGATCGATGACTTGAAAAAGGTTGTTGTGTCGTTGATGTCCGAGAGTCATCAATTCACTCCCGAACGTCTTGCCGATGGCTTGGTGGGCGCGAGCATCTTGACCGCATGGCAGGCCAATAAACTTCTTGCAGGGAAGAGCAACGGATTCTACCTCGGTAGCTATCGCTTGTTGCGACCGCTGGGGAAAGGCGGCATGGGAGTGGTCTATCTGGGCGAGCACAACGTGATGAAACGTTTGATGGCGCTCAAAATTCTTCCTCCTGAGGCAACACGCGACAAGCGACGCATTGAACGCTTCAAGGCAGAGGCGCGTGCGTGCGCTCAGCTTGACCATCCGAACATTGTTCGCGCCTATGACTTTGCGGAGGCCGGCAGCAAGCTCTACATCGTGATGGAATACGTTGATGGGATCGACCTTCATCTTGCCGTTCAGCGCGATGGGCTCATGTCGATCGCGGATGTGCTTGATGCCTTAACGCAATCGACGCATGGGCTGGCACACGCCCACGAACGAGGCATCGTGCATCGCGATATCAAACCTTCAAACTTGCTGCTCAGGACCGATGGTGTCGTCAAACTCAGTGATTTGGGTTTAGCCCGTATCGGGGTAGGAGAATCTGGTGAGGAGGAAAAACGTCGGCTCATGGGAACTGCCGATTTTATTTCGCCGGAACAGGCTCTCAACAGCAAGACAGTCGATGCCCGGGCTGACATCTACTCGCTTGGATGCACCACCTACTATCTGCTGACTGGTCAAGCTCCTTTCGCTGGGACAGCGGCGCAGCGACTGGCGAAGCATCAGACCATGCCGATGCCCGATGTTCGTTTGCTCCGAGAAGATTGCCCCGACGCGTTCGCTGACCTCATTGCTCGAATGGCCGCGAAAAGACCCGATGATCGGCCGAATTCAGCCGTTGAGTTGCTCACGCAGTTGAAGCGGATGGGGGCACCAGTGTCGGATGAGCCGCGGACACGTCGAGTCGTTGCGCCGGCGGGTGACACAGTCGTGGATGACGCAACCTATCAAGCGACACTCGATGAC
>JBPCVD010000317.1:0-7191 GCA_051010815.1 Rubripirellula sp. | reverse complement strand
TAATGTCTTTGGCTTGCATCAGTCTTTCGAGTCCAACTCCGGTGTTCCTAGCGATCTATCGCCATAGCCAATTTCGAAACCCTTCAACCACCAACTCTCGGTTGCTGAAGCTTTGCCACATCAGGATACTGCTTAACAGCAAGGCACAAGCGAGCATTGCGAATCCGCGTCGAGGAAGTGGCGCCGCTTGGCCCTGAACCTGCTTGCGAAGTGTCGACAACAATTTGTTCCAAAAACGAAGCGACACGTTTGGCTCAAATGCCAAGATTTGCGCATAGTCTACGGCACGTTGACCATCGACTCTCAGGTGAACGCCGGCCGCGGGAAGTGTGATTTGAAGTAGCTTGGGATCACCGCTCGCAGTGGCATCGATTTCGTGAGCGGCCTTCAGCAGCGGCCCGTACAGTTCCTCGGGCGTGCGGCCATAGACGACAACTCTGGGGGTCGTGGTCAGGGCGATCAAGGAAACGCTGAGACCGTAGAAAGCGGCCAACGCCAGCCACACGATCGGCCCAAAGACGGTCGCCGCCGCAGTTGGAAAGAATAACTCTGCCGGTCCCACGGCCAGTAAGCCAGAGATGGCGATCGCGAGTGCCGCGATGTCCCTTCCGCCGCTAGTCACCAACGCCCTGCCCGAAAGGCGAATCAAGCTGAATACAACCAGATACGCAATCAGCGGCAGTAACGCCAGCAGGATGGTGAACGGCTCGACTGATTCAAAGAGTTGAAGCATTACGGGAAATTCAATCCAGGAATTCGCGTTCAACAAATTTCGTGTCGTGTTTTCCTTCCACGAATTCTTGATGCTGGAGCACTCGGTCGTGGAAGGCCGCCGTCGTCGAAATTCCCTCGACCTGCATCTCTTCCAACGCTCGACGCATGGTCGCAATCGCCTCTTCTCGGGTCGGGCGATGAACGATCAGTTTGCCAATCATGGAATCGTAGTGTGGTGGCACAACGTAGCCGCCGTACACGTGCGAGTCGAAGCGAACCCCGAGTCCACCCGGTGTGAACAACTTGACGATCTTGCCCGGATTCGGCTGGAAATTCTTGTCGGGGTTTTCGGCGTTGATACGGCACTCAATCGAATGGCCGACGCAGCGTATGTCTTCCTGTTTGAAGGGAAGCTTTTCTCCGGCAGCCACACGGATTTGAGCCTTGATCAGGTCGATTCCCGTGATCATTTCGGAGACAGGATGCTCGACTTGGATTCGAGCGTTGACCTCGATGAAGAAGAAATCATCGTTCTGATCGACGATGAATTCAACGGTTCCGGCGTTGCTGTACTCGGCGCCGCGAATCATGCGTACCGCGGCATCGCAAATCTCTTGCCGTCGAGACTCCGGTAGGTTTGGGCTCGGGGCCTCTTCGATAAGTTTCTGGTGTCGTCGCTGGACGCTGCAGTCGCGTTCGTACAGATGGCAGACGTTGCCGTGAGTATCCGCGATGACCTGAACCTCGATGTGCCGTGGATTCCCCACGTAGCGTTCCAGGTAAACGCCACCGTTTCCGAACGCGGCTTGCGCTTCGTTGCGTGCCTGTCCGATCGCCGAGAGGAGTGAATCTTCGTCTTCAGCGACACGCATTCCTTTGCCCCCGCCACCCGCGGTTGCTTTGATCAAAACCGGGAAACCGATCTCCCTCGCCACCTCGATTGCCGATGCGCCTTCTTCCACGAGTCCATCGCTGCCGGGAACGACGGGAACTTCACTGGCGATTGCCATCGAACGTGCTGTGTTCTTGTCCCCCAAGCGTTCCATCGCCTGTGGGCTAGGGCCGATGAATTCAAACCCGCTCGCACGACAGACCTCATTGAAATGAGCGTTTTCTGCGAGGAAGCCATAACCAGGATGAATGGCGTCGACATTGCCGACCTCAGCCGCTGCGATGATCTGGTCGATCTTCAGGTAGCTGTCGATGCTTCGAGCTGGGCCGACGCAGTAAGCTTCGTCTGCCAAGCTGACGTGCATCGAATCGGCGTCCGCCTCACTGTAAACGGCGACCGATTGAATTCCCATCTCGCGACAGGCGCGGATGATGCGAAGCGCTATCTCGCCACGGTTGGCTATCAGGATCTTTTGAAACACGGATACACGGTCGGGGGATCACGGTTGATTGAAAGTGCAGTCTGGATCGAGCGCCAGCTCCATCCGTTTTTAGGGGCGACGCCAAGCGTGCGACACGAGTTGAACGCCGCTGCCGCGACTCATCGCATCGACGATTTGTGTCGCGCGGTTCGCTAGTTGGGTTCGATCCGGAACATGGGCTTTCCAAAGTCGACCGGTTCCTGGTCATTGACAAGGATTTCGACGACTTTGCCACTGCACTCTGCAGGAATTTCGTTGAAGACCTTCATCGCTTCGACGATGCAGACCACCGTGTCATCCGAAACTCGGTCGCCCACTTTGACGAATACCTCGGACTCCGGATTCGCTCGAGCATAGAACGTGCCGACCATGGGCGCGTTGATCGTCACGGTCCCAGCATTGTCGGCGGCGCCGGAATCGGCAGCCGCGGCAACAGGTGCGGGAGGGGCCGCAGCGACGGGAGCCGCCGCGTACATGGGGGCAGCTCCTCCGCGATTCAGTTTGATCTTCTCGTCACCCTGTTGCAGATCGACTTCGCTCAGATCGTGTTGTTCCATCAACTCGATGATTTCGCGAATTCGCTCCACATCGAATACATCCTTTGGCTTTCCGCCTTTAGTCATACCTGGCTCGCCGTCAAAAGTTGATTGTCGGGTGAATGAAAAAATGGGTAGGCTGGTTACCTTGTGCGGTTCACACTGCCTCCCACGTGGCTAAGTCGTGGCAATACCCTGTCTTAGGGAACCGAAGTTTTACAGGATCAACCGGCAATCATCGAGGCCCTTTGGGAGACAACTCAGGACCTCGTGCCCAGTTTCGGTCACAAGCACGTCATCTTCGATCCGGATCCCAAATTCGCCCTCGAAATAGACGCCCGGTTCTACGGTGATGATCATGCCGCTAGCCAGCGTTTCCTCGCTAATCGCAGACATTCTCGGCGATTCGTGAATCTGCAGGCCGGTCCCGTGGCCGAGTCCATGCTTGAAAGCGTCGGCCATTCCGGCTCGCTCGAGTACTTTTCGTGCGGCCGCATCGACCTGACTCGCCTCGACGCCGGGCCGAATTTCGGCAATCGCGGCAAGTTGGGCGTCCAGCACGGCCTGATAAGCACGCTGGAATTTTTCGGTGGCGTGGGGGCGATGCAGCGTGCGAGTCAGGTCGCTGGCATAGCCCTTGTAGTTTGCACCCCAATCAATCAGCAGCGTGCCAGCATCCCCGATCACGGAATCGGACGGATGGTAGTGGGGCAGCGCTCCGGCGGGCCCAGCGGCGACGATTGGCGCAAAACTACATCCGACTGCCCCCAGGCAACGCATTTTTGCCTCGAGCTCGTGGGCAATTTCTCGTTCGGTATCTGCAGGCGTCAGCATGGGGATGACTGACTGAAACGCTCGCTGGGCAATCGATACCGCTTTTCGAGTGGTTTCGATTTCGTTTTCGTCCTTGATCATCCGAAGCGATTCGACGACTCCCGACACAGGAACCAGCTCCATTTCCTGGCACCGTTGCGATAAGAATTCGAAGGCGGACAGCGTGAGATGGTCCGACTCGATTCCAATGGTTTTTAGACCGGAGTCGTTCAGCGCGGATTGAGTCAAGTCAGGAAGAAACTGGCTTGGCGTGCGAATGATCGAAGCGATCCCCTCACATTCCTGGGCAATCTGCGTTTCGTAGCGTCCATCGCTCAGGATCGTCGTTCCCGCTGCAGTGACCAGCAGGTAGCTGCTATCGCCGGTGAATCCGGACAAGTATTTGACGTTGGTTTCATCTGTCACCAGAAACGCTTCGACCTCCACCTTCGGAAGTAGCGCAGTGAGTCGGCGGAGTCTTGGTGGAAGAGTCGACATCGATACGTTTGCGTTGTGAAGGAAAGATAGAAGGGGTGGTGCTCAGCCGCGAGACCGTGTCAGTGAATCAAATGCCCTCGGCGGTGGCCATGCCGAAAATGTGGCGTCGTGCATCAGGCGGGTGAGTCTTGGAACCAATTCGCAACCTCAACAAGTCCGGCCAGGGGATCGTTGGCCGGCCAATATTCGAGCCCCACGAATCCGTCGTAGTTCGTGTCAGCGATCGCTTTGAAAATGGACGGGTAATGCAATTCACCGATCGTCAATTCGTTTCGGCCCGGATTCCCAGCGGCGTGGAAGTGCGCGATCTTGTCAATGTTCGCGGTCAGGTTTGCGATCAGCTGGCCTTCGCTGATCTGCTGGTGATAGATGTCGTAGACGATCTTCACGTTGGGGCTGTCGACCTCGTCGATGATTTGGAATGCCTCGTCGCTTCGAACGAGGTAGTAGCCGGCATGATCGATCAGTTCGTTCAGCGGTTCAATGACCAGCGTGATCCCGGCAGCTTCCAACATGGGGGCAGCCTGGCGAAGTCCATCGACCAACGACTGGTGTTGAGGGCCACGGGGGATGCCCGGCAACGCGTCACCCACTTGCGAAATCAGCGTGTTGCACTGGAGCCGCTGGGCGGCGCCGATCGAAGCTTCGAGTCCAGCAAGGTATTCCGGCCGAGCCGAAGGATCGACAAGGCTGACAAATTTTGTGCAGAAGGCTGAGATTTGCATTTCGAACTCATCTCGCGCAGCGATGACCTCGTCCAGATCCTTTTCCCACCAACACCAGAATTCAAAGGCCTGGATTCCCGCCTGACGCGTTTGTTGCACGGCGTCTCGGACGGAGTGTTCGCCTAAGACGGCATCGATGCAGACGGAGGGGCGAAGGTGATTCATCGTGATGGGCATCCCGGGCGAGCTAATAACGGTGCAGCTGACCGGATTTTATAGGGAATCGGCGAAGATCCAACGAGACCGCTGGTGCCTGGTGATGGAAACGGCCAACCGGACAGGAAAGCACGATCGTGAACCCTCCACGAGAAGGATTTGCATTTTGCATGTTCATGACACTTTGGCTCGCGGGCGAACTAGAATCACTTGTTGTATTGGCGATTCCCTTCTTCAAGTTCTTCAACTAGGTCAGATCCATATGCGTCGCCTCGCCTCTCTCTCGGTGATTACCGGATTCTTGTCGGTCGCTTTCGTTGCCTCACCCTCGTTTGCCCAGGAGGAGCCGGAGTCAGCCAGCGACGCGAAACCAAACACCGTGAAGATCGGCGGTGTGATCGAGGCGGTGAACGCCAAGCAGGTCTCGGCGGATACGGAACAGGTCACGTCGTTGACCGTTGAGCGAATCATTGCTCATGGAACGAAAGTCAAGTCTGGCCAAAATCTCGTTTGGTTTGAAACCGAGGACCTCGACGACAAAGTGAAGGCAGCCGAAATTGATCTGCGACTGTCGAAATTGACGATGGAGGACGACGAGTTCAAGCATGAGCAATTCTTGAAGTCGCAGAAGCTCGACCGGGAAGCAGCTCAGCGAGCACGGAAGTCAGCACAGCAAGACTACGATAACTTCGTCAAAGAGGATCGTGATCGGAGCGTCAAGTCGGCGGAGTTCAGTTTGAAGTCTTCTCAAGCGTCGCTTGAGAATGCGTTGGAAGAGCTGAAGCAACTGCAGCAGATGTACGACGAAGATGATCTGACAGAAGAGTCAGAAGAAATTGTCTTGAAGCGAGCCAAACGTACCGTCGAGTCGGCGCAGTTCCGATTAGAAGGGACCGAAGTTAGTACGAAGCGATCGATCGCTCAGGGGATCCCACGCTCCGTCGCACAGCAGGATGACGCGTTAGCGCGAGCCGAACTTGCTTACCAACAATCGATGCGAGACCTGAAGTCTGCAGACACTCGGAAGGCCATTGAGATTCAACGCAAACGGGATGCCTTCAAGAAAGCGGAAGAGAAATTTGCTGAGTTGAAACAGGAGCGTCAGAAAATTGTTCTAACCTCGCCGATCGACGGCATCGCGTTGCACGGCAAGTTGACGCGTGGCAAGCTGAGTGAAAAGCCGAGCTTGCTGGCTGAAGGATCCAAGGTCACGCCTTCGCAAGTGCTTGTCACGGTCGTTTCGCCAAACGCGTTGCAGATTCGTGTCGATCTGGAAGAAAAGAATTTGCCGATCGTCACGAAAGGAAGTTCCTGCACCGTTCGATTGAAAGCCATTCCCGGTTTCGAAACGAAGGGGACGGTCAAGTCAGTGTCAGCGGTTCCGTACGCTGGCACAAAGTACGACTGCATCGTGACATTCAGGGCGGGCAAACAGGCAGTCATGCCAACGATGACATGCGAGCTGGAGTTCGCGGGTCTGGAGGAGGCAGAGGCAGAGGTAAAGCAGAAGGCGAAACCTGCGAAAGCGATTCCAGCCGCGGAAAAGAAGAAGCAAGCAGCCAAGAAGCGGGAAACGAAAAAGGAAACAAAGAAGGAAGTGGTAGAGAAGTCGGAAACGAAGTGAGTCGAGGGCTTCGTCATGGAAGCCAGGAAGGAATTGCGTTAGCGCCCGTCGCGTGCGAGGCGTCGATACGAACGTGGGATTTTCAAGAAGAGACCGGATGATGTTGACTCGAGTCGTGCTGGTTCTTTGTGCCTGTCTTGGATTCGTCGTGACGGGCGTGTCGCAAGAGCGTGAATTGGCGTCCGCGATCCTGGCGGATCCGCTGGACTTTAGTAGTGATCCGACGCTACCTGAAATCGTTGCGCCGACCGAGGACGAGATCCGCGCGGCGATCGACCGTGGCGTGAAGTTTCTGCTGGAGGACCAAAACCCCAACGGATCGTGGGGTTCTGCGACTCGAACCAAAGGGCTGAATATCTTCGCTCCGGTGCCAGGCGCGCATCATGCGTTTCGTGCGGCGACGACTTCCCTGTGCATTTCGGCGCTGATCGAACTCGACTCAGAAGACCCAGCGGTGATCGCCTCGCTCGATCATTCAGAAGCCTGGTTGCTGGAGCATCTGCAACGTCTTCGTCGTGCAACTGGTCAAGCCATCTACAACGTGTGGGGGCATGCCTATTCCATTCAAGCGTTGGTTCGCATGCACCAACGGCATGACGATGATCCGAAGATGCAGGCACGGATTGTTGAGTTGATTGAATCGCAATTTGACATGCTGACGCGGTACGAGTCGGTTGACGGAGGTTGGGGCTACTATGACTTTCGCTATCAAGCACAACGGCCCACGTCTGATTCGATCAGCTTTGTCAATG
>JBPCVD010000316.1:0-14739 GCA_051010815.1 Rubripirellula sp. | reverse complement strand
CCGCCGGCGATCACGAGGTTGCTTGTGGCAATCAACACGTCGTCGAAATCGCTTGGGTATTCCCAGAGGATCCCGATTTCCGCGAACTCCTTCATCTTCTGTTTCGCTTCCGCAAGTTTGGCCGGTTCGCGACGGGCTTCACGGGCTTTAAGAAACCACTTCTGCTTTTGTTGGCTTGCTTGGGAGTGTTCGGCACGATTCACGCAAACAATCTTCTCGCCGGTCAGGATGAATGCCTGGTCATCGGCCAATACCATTTGCCGGCCGTCGATGTACGCTTCACCAACGTCGCCGTTTCGCTGATCCATCGCCAGGAAATGATGCGGACCGCCCGCGTAGACCTGTCCATCGCCCAGCAACGCTTTCGTTCCGCCTACGACTCCACCTGCGTCGGTGCGCCACGAATAGGTTTCCTGGAAGACGATCTCGCCCGACTTCTTCGAGATCGCAACGGGCAGCGAGCGTCCCGAAGGAACGAAGAGGTTCGTTTCGTTGCAAAGCAGATAGCCTTGCGGTGACAGGTCGTTGCGTCCAGCATTCTGTTCGCTGATCGTATCGTTTCGCCAAATCACGCTCCCGTCACTGGCGTTGACGGCACACAAGTAAATCATCTCGTGCGGGAAGACCCCGGCCCCGAAGTAGGCAATGTCGCCGTCAACCAGGACGCCGGTCCGCACCGGCCAGCGCGAGATCATTTCCCCCCGCGATAGGAGTCGGTCATCTTTGGGGCCGACTCGCATCTTCCAAGCGACAGTTCCGTCATCTGCTTTCAGGCAATACACGTGACCGTCATCGGAACCGAAGTAGGCGTTTCCGTGGGCAAGCGTCGGAGCCAAGCGGATTGGACCTTCGCTGTAGTGGCTCCAGATCGTTTCGCCGGTAAGACTGTCGACGCAATAAAGGCGGTGGTCCACTGTGCTTCCGAAATAGCATCGTCCATCCTTCATGACGACCTGTAACGCGTCATCAAAGTCGACACGATGGCGCATCTCATGGCCCTCGATCGCCGCGGCACGCGGGCCCTCCCAGGCCATGCGCGGCTTTGCGGGCGTCTTGTAACTCCATGCCAAGGTCAGTGGCGTTTCGAGGTTCGACGACGTGAACCCGGCGCGGTCATTGCCGTGGAGGTAGGTTGGCCAATCAGCACTCGCGGTCAAGGGTAGCGTTGCGAGCAACAGGAGGGCGATCGGCATTCGTGATCCGTGCATGTCGCGTATCCGTTAGGCGTGGAACGTCGTCCGCTGGACTTCGAGGCGAAGGTGGTGATCGATCCGGATCGGAGGAGGAATTCGCGGCGATCGAAGGATCGCGGCTTTCCTCTCAGGACCTGAAGACGGATCGGAGTGAACCTTGCGGTCGGTTTTAGGCGGGACAAAGTGCAAGAAGGGGAAGGAATGCATAGTATAGCTGTGGGTTCCCAGCGGATGGGGCTTCGGAACGATCAGGGATCAGCTCGATGGCGACGGGACCGGCAGGGGGCGGAGTCGACGATACCGGCAGCAGCCGAAGTCGGATGGACCCGCAAAAACCGATGGAAATGGATCGCCGGAATCTTCGATTCGAAAGGCAGGCTTTCGAGGACTTGGTTACATTAGAGCTTCATTGGCAGTAGTCCCCTCAGCGTTGCAGTAGTCCCCTCAGCGTTTTGGTCCTCGGGGTTCGGATTCGTTTCATGGGCAAGCACCCATCGCATCGTCCAAGCGAGTCTCTGACACAAATGAGCCTCGACTCGATCCTACCGCTTTCGGTGGGTGGTTCGTGCGCTGAAACTCAGCAGCATGATGGAACGACGACGCATGCCAGTGGAGAGACGGATCTGCCCGAAGCCGTTGGGCGTTATCGTGTGACGCGGTTGCTCGGCGAAGGTGGTTATGGTCGCGTCTTCAAGGCGTACGACGATCAGCTTGAGCGGTACGTCGCGATCAAAGTGCCGCACTTGTATCGAATCACCGCGGCAGATTCGCTGGATCGCTATCTGGACGAGGCCCGCACGCTCGCGAAACTGGATCACCCGGCGGTGGTGGCGGTACACGACGTTGGTGTAACCGACAACGGCTTGCCCTACATCGTTTCGCATTACGTGGATGGTTCAAGTCTTGCCAAACGAATGCGGGCGATGCCGATGTCGGTTGCGGATGGAATTCGACTTTTGGTGGTGATCGGCGAAGCATTGGCATTCGTCCATTCACGAGGCGTCGTGCATCGCGACATCAAACCCGGAAACCTGTTGCTGGACCAACACGGAAAACCCTATCTCGCGGACTTCGGTTTGGCCCTGCGGGACGGGATGCCGGAAACACAGTGGCAACGCGTCGGGACGCCGGCCTACATGAGCCCAGAGCAGGCGAGAGGGGAGGCACATTTAGTAGATGGTCGTAGCGATATTTTCAGCATGGGAGTGGTTCTCTACCAGATGCTGACCGGCAAGCTGCCTTTTGGTGGTGATACGCGAAAGACGTTGATTCGAAATCTGTTGGAAAAGGAGGCGCCGCCGCCACGGCAACTCAATGCTGCCGTTCCACGCGAACTGGAACGAATCTGTTTAAAGGCGCTGGCGAAGCGATCCACTGATCGGTACAGCACAGCGACAGATTTGGTGGAGGACTTGCAGTACTTCCTGCATGAGATGCCGGATACCGAGACGGGGATCAGTGGCGGCGAGTCCACTGTGGAAGCGGCTTCCGAATCCACTCGGCACATGACTGTGGTTCCGCGTGGGCTTCGAGCGTTTGATCGACACGACGCCAGTTTCTTCCGCCAATTGCTGCCCGGCCCGCATGATCGCGACTGGACTCCTGAGAGTTTGCTGTTTTGGAAACGCGCGCTGGAAAACGCTGATCAGGATGACCCATTGCGGATAGGCGTGATTTACGGTCCATCGGGCTGTGGGAAGTCCTCTTTCGTGAAAGCAGGTTTGTTACCCCTGCTCCGCGACACGATGTCGTCCGTGTTTGTCGAGGCGACCCATGAAGACACCGAGGCGCGTCTGCTGCGCGGGATCCGCAAACGCTGTCCAGACTTGAACGCGACCCATGGTCTTGCCCAGTCGATGGCGGATATTCGCCGTGGCGATCATGTGCGATCAGGCGGACGATTGCTAATCGTGATTGATCAATTCGAACAGTGGTTGCACGGTAGAGCCGACCAAGATGAGTCGGAGTTGGCGATGGCTCTCCGCCAATGTGACGGCGTGCGACTGCAATGCATTCTGTTGTTGAGAGACGATTTTTGGTTGGCGATGTCTCGTTTCGCGTCCATCCTTGAAATCTCGCTGCAACAGAACGAGAACGTCACGCTGGTCGATCTGTTTGGCCTGCCGCATGCTCGCAGTGTTCTGGCGCAGTTTGGCGTAGCGTACGATCGACTCCCGGAAAACTCGAAAAATCAAACTCCTGAGCAGCGACAATTTCTTGATCAGTCGGTCGAGGAACTGAGTGAAGGCAGAAAGGTCATTCCGGTTCATCTTTCCCTGTTTGTGGAAATGATCAAAAGTCAGCCTTGGGAGGTCAACACGCTCTCTCGGCTCGGCGGTGTCAAAGGGATTGGGACTCAGTTTCTTGAAGAGTCGTTCAGCAATTCGCATGCGCCGGCGTCCCAACGCGTTCATGAGCAAGCCGTTCGCCCGGTGTTGCGACTCTTGCTACCAGAGCAGGGGGGAGAGCTGAAGGGCACGATGCGATCGGAGCAGGAATTGCTCAAGGTTTCTGGTTATCAATCGCAGCCGCAGGCATTCGATGAGCTGCTGCACGTTCTCGATAACGAACTGAGACTGATCACGCCCACCGATCCGATGGGCACTGCGATCAGCGACGATAGTATGAGCGAGTCTGGGGACGGGATTCGCTACTATCAGTTGACGCATGACTTTTTGGTTCCCGCGATCGACAGTTGGCTCGGTAAGAAACAGAGGGAGACACGTCGCGGTCGTGCGGAGTTGCGGCTCAGCGAGTACGCTTCGCTTTGGTCGAGTAAACCGCTTCCGAAATTTGCTCCCTCTTGGCTCGAATGGCTTAGCATTCGTTTGCATTCGCGATCGGAAGCCTGGAATGATTCCGAACGAAAGATGATGCGGGTGACAGGGCGGCGCCATTTTTCGCGTACTCTGGCGGCTCTGGCGGCCGTCTTGATACTGGTGATTGGAACTGTCGTGTTCCAGAGACGATCGCTTGTCCGGTCGCGGGTGGACCAGCTGCAGACGGCGCAAACCGCTCAAATGCCACCCATCCTGGATAAACTTCGGCAGTCGTCCTACTTCGCGCCACGCGAACTTCTAACGCGGATTGCCGAGTCGAATCCTGGCACACGCGAGGACCTCGTTAACCGGCTCGCGCTGTTGCCGCACGATGATTCTCAGCGAGACTTGCTTGTCCAGAGATCACTGGCAGAGCCGTTGCCAATGGTGTTACTGATTCGCGACGAATTGCAACCTGAAAGTGACGCGTTGTCGTCGATTTATCAGAAGGTGCTTGCAGATGAATCGCGGTCTGATTCTGTCCGATTGCGGGCTGCGTTGATGTTGTCCGCTTATGAGCCGTGCGATTCCAATTCAATCAGTCCAAATGCCGTGACAGCTGTGGCGCTACGCGCGGACGCCGGATCGGTGCAATCGAAACCGACTTGGTTGGCCCGTGCCGACTACGTGGTGGATGCAATGTTGCGTCATGTTGCCGCCGCGCCGCAGGACTACAGTTTTTTGCAGGATGGGTTCGAAGGCGCGAAGTCCGGTCTCGTGCCAGCACTTGCGATCCAGACACACGCGACAGAATTCACGCCTGAGCGCTCCGCCGCGACGGGAATGTTGATTCACTACGTACGCGATGATCTGAATCAGCTGGTTCACTTCACGCTGGATTGCGAGGAGGATCAGTTTGGCAGTTTCCTAGCTGCGTTCGATGGGCAACTTGCTCAAGTCTCAAGCACGTTGTTGCGTGAAGCATTCGTCGAGCTTGATGAATCTGTGCCGGAACCGGAATTTGATCGACTAGCAAGTCGTAAGGCGGCTGCGGGTGCTCTGCTGCATCGGCTGAGGCTGGGAGATTCGACATGGCCGTTGCTGAAGTCATCCGCGATGCCACACACGCGATCGTACTTGATCCATCGGATTGCTTCGCTGGATGGAAATCTGGACGTGGTGCTGGGGAGATTGGTAAATGAGTCGGATGCTTCGATTCGACAGGCATTAGTATTAGCGGCGGGGCAGTTCGACTGGGATGACGTTGGATCTTCGCTACGGGCAGTCGCGGTCGTTGCGATCCAAGATCGACTCGAAAATGATCCCGACATTGGTGTTCACTCGGCTGCTCGATGGGCCCTGCGTCGACACGGCGAGAGCAAGTGGATTGATCAGTCGATTGAACGACAATCCCTATTGACCGCTGACCCCAGAAAGAAATGGTACGTCAATGCTCAGGGTCATACGATGGCGATTTTTGATGCGCGTGACGTGCCAGAGATTGGCCGCGTCTTTGAACTTGCCACATCTGAAGTCACCGTTGAGCAATTTCTGAGATTCCGGGAACGTCATGCTTATTATGAATACCGATCGCCGACGCACGATTGTCCGGCCGGAATGATCAATTGGTACCAATGCCTTCATTACTGTCGATGGCTGAGCCAGCAGCTGAACGCCGATCCTGAAAAGGCGTATCCGGCGGGGCTGAACAACGATAATCGCGCAGGCGCCGATTTCGATCTCGTTTTGGAAAGTGGAGCTTATCGGCTTCCGACGACGGCCGAGTGGCGTCACGCTTGCAAGGCGCTATCAACCTCGAGACGGTACTTTGGCCTCAACGATGCTTTGATCGACAACTATTTTTGGCATGGTGAAACGTCCCTGATCGGGGAGGCCCTACGTACTCGGTATTGGCCCGCCGATAGAAAGATGCCCAACGACTTTGGAATGTTCGCGATGTACGATGGCGTCCTGGAATGGTGCCATGATCGTGGACCCTCTAAGTCTGAGAGGCGTCGTGTGATGGGGCATCGGAGCAATCAAGATCCCATCGTTGTCAGGAACGACAACTTGGCGACGCAGGACCTACCCAATTCAACCAACGGATACTACGGATTACGCGTGGCTCGAACCGTCACGTCTGACTGATGACCGAGTCGCGATGGTTCACTGAAAGACTGGCCGTGGAACTAAACCAGTGATGCTCTCAGCCACATGACGTGTCGGATCGCGGATGTGAACAGGGCGTCTGTTCGCTTTACGGGCGAAGGACGCGGTTTTGATTCAGCTAGCGTTCAAGAAGCGACGCTCGCCTCTTGGATCCCGAAGGAGAACAGGGTTTCGCGCAGTCGTTCTGCGGTTGCGTCGTCGAGCGGCGTCATTGGAAGACGGAGCTCACCCGTGTCGCGTCCGACCATTTGCATGGCCGCTTTGACCGGGATCGGGTTGGTCGCAAGGCCAAGCATGTTGTTGCAGAGAGCGAAGAGGCGGTGGTGCAACGCTTGAGCTGCAGCGAAGTCGCCGCTCGCAGCAGCCCTCACAAGCTCAATCATCGGTGCCGGTACCAAGTTTCCAACAACGGAAATCACTCCCTCGGCTCCGACGCTCATCATCGGCAATGTGAGCGAGTCGTCACCACTCAGCACGGTCAAGTCGGTCGTGCTGACGATGGCTGAACATTGATCGAGCTTTCCGGTCGCTTCCTTGACCATCGTGATGCCAGCCACGTCACTGAGTCGCTGGATCGTGCCAACCTCGATTTCCTTCCCGGTTCGACCAGGGATGTTGTAGACACAAACCGGAATATCGACTTCTTCCGCGACCGCTTTGAAGTGTTGGTAGAGGCCTTCCTGGGTCGGCTTGTTGTAATAAGGCGCGACCTGAAGTGTCGCGTCTGCCCCTTCGTCAGCCGCACGACGAGTCAGACGTAAAGCTTCCGCGGTGTTGTTGCTGCCGGTTCCCGCCATCACTTTGGCTCGCCCGGCCACGCACTGAATCACCTCGGTAATGACGCGATCATGCTCGTCATGCGACAGCGTTGGTGATTCACCCGTGGTTCCCACAGGGACAATGCAGTTCGTGCCCGCCGCAATCTGAAACTCAAGGTGTTCGCGGAGTCGAGCATAATCAACTTCCCCATTGGAGAAGGGGGTGATGATGGCGACCGACATTCCGGCGAAATCAGATCCCTTTCGTTGGGACATAGTTACTCTCAGTGCGGGTGCTTTTTGAAATCAAAAGCGAGTTTAGCAGTCAATGTCTGCGTCCAAAAGGACCTTCGGTACGACACGAAATTTGTGCCGCAAGGTTCGCAGTCTCCCTAACTTGACGATGTTCAGCGTTGCATCAGCTCATTTCTGGCGATTTGGGGCGTTTCGATTGAGATTTGAGGCGGATTTCCTCTACCCCCTGGATTCGCTGGTTTGATAAACGACGGGGGTGTGCCGCATCGCGGCCGCTCGCTCGAAATCCGACTTTTGCCACGACTGCAGCGCATGCCGACTCGCCTGACACGATACGTGCTGATCGAGATCCTCAAGATCTTCATTGTCTCGCTGATTGCGCTGACCTTGCTGATCTTGCTCATTGGTGTGGGTCGCGAATTGTTGCGGCGAGGTTTGGGGTTGGTCGCAGTGATCCAGCTTCTACCCTTCGTGTTACCAATCTCGCTGCAGTTCGCGTTTCCGGCCACCGCGTTGTTCTCTGTCTGCTGCGTCTACGGGCGGATGGCTTCCGATGGTGAGGTGGCGACCGTCAAAGCATCGGGAATCTCGCCGCTCAAGCTGCTTCAGCCTGCGTTGATCTTTGCGGCATTGCTGAGTCCCGCGGCGGTCTATGTCTCTGATCTTGCGGTTTCCTGGGGACGTCCCGGAGTTAACCGTGTGGTGATGATGTCGATCGAAGATATCGCTTATCGCGTGCTGCATGCTCAGCATTCGTACACATCGGACCAAGGCTTCTCGATTCACGTTCGCGAAGTGCAGGGGCGAACGCTCGTCCGCCCAACGGTGACCGTTCACAATGGCGGTCAGAACGGTCCGATGAAGTTGTCTGCCAAAGAAGGACAGCTCAGTTTGGACCCCGAAAGCCAGACGCTTCTCCTTCGCGTTGTCGATAGCCAAGTTGAAGGAGGGCACGTCTTTCAAAGCAACATCCCGGGAGAAACAGAGTTCCGCATTCCGCTTTCCAACGCGATGAAAAAGAAGGATGTCAGCAATCAGAGTCCCAGCGAGCTTCCGCTGCGATTGATCAGTAGTGAACGCATCCGCCAGGATATTCGGACGCATGCGACCGTGGGCGAGATGGCTGCCCACACCGGATTCTCGATTCTGACATCGCGAACCGAGGCAATCGCTGGCAACTCAGGACAATCAATCGAGTCGTCGTTGCGTCACAGCAAGAAACGGCTTGTTCGGCTTCATACCGAACCATGGCGACGTTGGGCCTGGGGATTCAGCTGCTTCTTCTTCGTGCTTGTGGGAGCGCCGCTGGCGATGATTGCCAAGACGAGTGACTATTGGTCGACGTTTGGGCTCTGCTTCTTGCCAACGCTAATCGTGTACTATCCGCTCTTCATCTTTGGTCTCGAGCAGGCAAAGGATGGAAACGTCCCTCCCTATGGCGTTTGGATGGGCAATGGGATTCTGGCGATGATAGGGATGATGCTGGTTATGCGGGTTCGGCGTTACTGAGCGAGCGTCCACTGCGAAGGAATACGGTTCGAGCCGAGACCACCGGGTCTTTACGAGGCTACGAATCGAGTTCCTAAGAAGTTTCTTGGGAGGGTCTTTGCCTCCCCAAACGGATGATTACACTGGCCTCCAATCTCTCTCTTTGGTTGTCACGTCGGTCGCTCGACCGGTCGTTCCACCGGAATTCCCGGCGAGTCTTTAGGTCATGGTTTCCAGTAGTTGTCAGTCACTCATTTCGTCGATCCAGGACCGCTCGTGCACCGTTGGGATCATTGGTCTGGGGTACGTCGGTTTGCCGTTGATCGATGCGTTCACCACCGCCGGTTTTCGGTGTTTGGGATTTGATGTCGACGAGAGCAAAGTCGAGTCGCTGGCACGGGGCGAAAGCTACATCAAGCATATCGAGAGCGAAAAAATCGCGGGCTGGATGGAGAAGGGTCTGTTTGAGGCGACGTCCGACATGGCTCGGCTCAGTGAGCCCGATGCGTTGCTGATCTGTGTTCCGACGCCGCTGGATGACGCCCGTGACCCCGACCTGAAGTACGTGGTGGGCACCTGCGAATTCATTGCTCCGGCGCTTCGGGCGGGGCAACTCGTCGTTTTGGAGAGCACGACCTATCCGACCACCACGCGGGACGTGATGGTGCCGATTCTCGAGCAGGGTGGTCTCAAGGCTGGCGAAGACTTCTTTGTCGCTTACAGTCCGGAACGGGAAGACCCCGGCAACCCTGACTTTTCCGCGGCTGGAATTCCCAAGGTCGTCGGTGCCATCAACGAAGACAGCCTGGCTTGCTCAAGCGAGCTGTATCAGTCTGCGGTGGCTGGGGTGATCCCTGTCAGCAACTGTGAAGTGGCAGAAGCGGCCAAGGTGCTGGAAAACATCTACCGAGCGGTAAATATCGCGCTAGTGAATGAGCTGAAAGTGCTGTTCGATTCCATGGACATCGACGTTTGGGAGGTGATCAACGCGGCGAAAACGAAGCCGTTCGGATTCCAAGCGTTTTATCCTGGTCCCGGTCTTGGTGGACACTGCATTCCGATTGACCCCTTCTATCTTTCGTGGCTTGCTAGGAAGCAGGGATTGAATGCACGATTCATCGAGTTGGCTGGTGAGGTCAATCGCGCGATGCCGGAGTACGTGGTCTCACGCACCTCCGAGTTCCTCAATGAGTTTTGCAAGCCGGTTCGCGGCAGCAAGATTTGTTTGGCGGGTGTGGCTTACAAGAAGGACGTGGATGATCCCCGCGAAAGTCCGTCGTTTGAGCTGATGGAGTTGTTGTTGGAGCGTGGGGCCGAGCTGACCTACAGCGATCCGCATGTGCCAAGCCTGCCTTCGATGCGGCACTTCGACTTGCCGGAGATGGCCAGTCAGGAGTTAACGGCTGAGTACTTGCAGTCGCTCGATGCAGTTTTGATCGCGACCGACCACACCGCATTCGACTACGATGCCATTGTCGAGCACGCACCTTTGGTGATCGATACGCGGAACGCTACCGCCTCGGTGAAAAACTGCCGAGAAAAGATTCGCAAGACCTAGACAACGCAGACGGCGTGAGGGGTTGATGTCCTTTCACTTAGAACCTCGCCGATACCATGTGATGGCGTTGAATCCATTTCATGGTGGTAGCCATCGCCAATTCCTATCGGGCGTGATCGAAGGTAGTCGGCATCGGTGGACAGCTTTGAATGGAAAGCCGGTCCACTGGAAATGGCGGATGCGATCGGCTCCGCTGGAAATGTCAAGATTAGCGAATGAAGCGATTGCGAAATCGGGCTCGCCTGATTTCCTGTTTTGCACAGACATGCTTGACTTGGCTGCATGGCGAGGGTTGATGCGCGACCACGCGATTCAGTCGACGCCGACATCGATCTATTTCCATGAAAACCAGTGGACATATCCGGTGTCGCCGCATGCTCGTCCGGATGTCAGTTTTGGATACACGAATCTTCAGTTTGCGATCACTGCGGACGCATGCTGGTTCAATTCAGAGTTTCATCGGCGTGATTTTCTGAACGCGAGTGAGGCGTTCGTGCGGCGTATGCCCGATGCTCGCAGTGAATTCAGCTTTCCGGATTTGCTGGCGAAGTCGAAAGTGATTTACCCCGGGTTTTCGCCGCCGGCTGAATCGGGCGGAGCGGATCGGGAGGCTGATGCTCATCTTCCGCGACCGCAAACGTCGCAAGCGAGTCGAAGCAACTCAGGGGGCGACTCAGGGGGCGACTCTCCACTCACCATCGGATGGGTCTCTCGGTGGGAGCATGACAAGCGACCGGATCGCTTCACGCAACTTCTTGACCGCCTAAAGAAGTCTGGTGTCTCATTTCAGCTGGTTTTGCTTGGCGCACGGCCCAACGCGGGGAATTCAGATCTCGAGTCGATCACTGAGAAGCATGCGGATCGGATCGTGTACAACGGATTCGCGGAGCGACAGGAATACGAGCGTCGACTTCGCCAATTAGACGTTGTCGTATCAACCGCCGACCATGAGTTCTTCGGGATCGCCATTTGCGAGGCGATCTGGGCCGGTGCGGTACCAATTCTCCCCAATCGACTCAGCTATCCGGAACTCGCTCCCGCGTCATGTCTCTATCGAGACTTGGAAGAGGCGGAAGCTTTGGTGCGCAACCTCGTCGAACCTGCGCGACGAGATGAACAGTCTTGCCTTTGTCGGCGACGCATCGCCCCCATGACGCTGACGTCGACTGTGAGTCAGATAGACGAGTCCATTGATCAGCTGATAGACGCGGCAGGCTCGTGAGTGAGCGATGTTTCAACCGAGCGCAGAATCCTTACCTCGAATCGAAACGCATTCGCCGAATGTTCACGACTGTTTTGATTGCTCGTCGAGGCGGTCCACCAACTCCATCGGTAGTTTAAGTATCGACGCGAGTTCCGACAGGTAGTCACGGCCCGCTTCGACGGAGTCATCGATTACCAGGCTTGAAAGCAGGTAGACCTCGGCGGCTGCTGCGGTAGAGTCGATTTCATTGGCTAGTTGTTCGAGAGAGATTGGTTCGGCGAACTCCGTTTGAAGCATCGCGATTGTCTCTTCGTCGAGATCCATCTTGTCGAGCTGAGTTTGGATGAGCCGCTGTTCTCTCTCATCAACGTGACCGTCCGACTCGGCGGCGGCGATCATGGCGCGAATCAGTAGAAGGCTTCTTTCTTCGGCACAATGATCATCTAAATCATTGATTGACATCCCCGACGCTTGGTCCGGGAAATGGGACTCCCATTCCTGGTAAGCCTTGTAAGCGACGGTTGCAGCAGCAGCCAAGCTTCCGTACTTGATCACCTTGCCTGCGACACGACGGCCGCCACGCGTGCCAAGCATCAGTCCCAATATCCCGCCCGCGACGACACCTTTGGCTAAACCTGACAGCACTGCCTTTCTCTGTAAGCCGGAATCTGGCACACCCACCGCACCCTCCATTGCCTGGCAACTCTCCGACAGCACTTGCTTGCCGGAGTGAAGTAGCCGATCTAGTACTCCTCGAGAATCCATTGATGAACCTCTTCTGATGGTCAGTAACCGTCGCAAGCATCCCAGACGCGCGACGCAGTGCCGGTGATCGCCGTTGCGGCGAATCATCGAGTCACCCGATTTGGCGACGCGTGCGAACCGTTGGCAAGATGCGAGCTCGTAACGGATAATTATCCAGGTTTGAGGCGGCGGAGGAAAGCACTTTTTCGATCGCGTTCACGACGACTCGGTGCGAGGAAACTTGTCTGGTCTCGCCAGATTGCCGACATTTCCGGCGTGGAAACCATCAGCCGACGTGTTCTCCCATTCTCGCCGCAAGCTTTTTCAGCGTGTCACTGGCATCATTTTCCATTAGTTTTGCCTGAATCAGGTGCGCTTCATTCGGGGTATCCCATGCGGCCTGAAGCGCTGCTTCGAATTCCGACTCATTTGTGACCAGATGGCTCTCTCCTCGGCCATAGACCTTCATTAGCTCGCCGTATTTCCACGGGTGGACGTCGTTATATTTCCATTCTCCTTCGTGCAGGTACCGCTCGGTACCGGAACCATGGTTGTCGAGCAAAATGACGATTGGGTGATGTCCGTTCGCTATCAGTGAACTCAATTCCTGACCTGTCATTTGGAATGCACCATCCCCGACCAACACCACGATGCGATGTTGTGGACGCGCGGTGGCAGCCCCCAATGCCGCCGGAATGCTAAATCCCATGGAGGTGTAATAGGCGGGGCTGAGAAACTCGCCACGGTCGTGAATGGTCAATTCAGTCGCTGCGAACAGTGAGTCCCCGACATCAGCAATGACGATGGTGTCGGCATCGATCAAGCGATTGAGGTACGACATCATTCGACTCGTGCGAAGTGGGTGGTCGCCAGTTTCGGAAGACTCAATTTGTTTCGGTGGAGCAACGCGAAGCGAGTCCGGAATCGGGCGATGAACGGCAGTGATCGCCGAGTCGTTCAGTCCAGTCAGGAACTCTCGGAGATCCACATGGTGATAGTGATGGTGCGAAATTCGCAATTCCTCGCTGGTCGCATAGACGCATCGATTGGGGTCGAGCTTTGCCGTGTAAATCCCCAGATTGATATCGCTCAGAAATGCGCCGAGCATCAGCACAAGGTCGCTTTCCTCGACGAAGCGTGTCACTTGCTGATCTCCGATTGCCCCTTCATAAAGCCCGACGAATAGTGGATGACGTTCGCTGACGACGCTCTTGCCCAACATGGTGGTGGAAATGGGAATGTTGGCCGCCTCCGCGAGCTTCAGCATTTCATCCTGCAAGCCAAAGCGATGGATTTCCACACCCGCCAGAATGATCGGCTTCTTTGCCTCTGCGAGTCGGTCTCGAGTTTCGCGAATCGCTTCCGCGGTCGCTTCCAGATCATTTTCGTAAACCGGACCAGCGTAGCCATGGGCCACGGGTGGAACGACGTGAACCATGTCGCGAGGCAGTTCGATGTATACCGGACGTTTGAACCGATCGCAGGCGTCCAAGACGCGATCAATTTCCGCGAAGGCTGTTAGCGGATCACTGAGCTCCGCTCCCGCAATCGTGAATTTTTCGAAGACTTCGATCTGCGTGCGAAAGTCGCGGACCATGTGATGCAGCAAGGCACCACCCTTGCGTTCGCTTAATCCGGGTGATCCCGAAATCACAACGACGGGCGACTTTTCGGCGTAAGCACCTGCGATCGAATTACAAACACTGAGTCCCCCTACGCAATATGTCACGCAAACGGCACCCATGCCATTGAGACGCGCATACGCGTCGGCCGCAAACCCTGCGCAGTCCTCTCGCGTGCAACCAACCACGTTGATCGGACTCTTCTCGAGTTCGCTGTAGAACGACAAGACATAGTCACCGGGGATGCCAAACAGGTCGTCGATCCCGTAGTCGCGCAGACGCTGAATCAAATAACCGCCAATGGACACATTGGCGGTCGTACGTCGATGAACTTGCGAGGCAGATGCGGACACAGTCATGATTCAGATTCCTAGGAGGGATGAGCTAAAAGAGGATCTGGGTCGTGGAAACTCCAAACAATTCTTCGAAGATTGATTGCGGTTGATCGCGAGCCCTTGCCCGGATGTGAGAGCATCCGTTGCAGGGTTCTACGTGTCCGCGGGCGACGTGGTTTTTCTCGGTCAATCGCGTGCCTACTGAGACATAAGAGACGAATCTATTATAGAGAAGTCCGCCGACGGGGCAGGCGGCACGGGCTCGAGGGACGCGTGAGGGAGCTCTGAGCGATCGAGAGAACCTGACCGGACGTAGACACTTGGAACGTGCCATCCCCGAATGCGATCGGTAAAAAGAGCCGCGGACTTGCGACGGGTACTTGAAAGGAGTCCCTGCCAACTACCTCACGGGGCACGCCATCGTGTGGCGGTGACCACACGAGTCGCAGCGATTGACTCGTCTTCGGTCCTGGCTTGGGGCTGTCGGCCGGAGTCTTTACCAAACTCGGGTCAGTTGCCTTGACAACGTTTGACGAGGGTGACTTCGTTCCCCACATCATTGAAGATTAGTTCGTCGGTAAAACTCGACATTAGAACAAGGCCTTGTCCTGATTCTGTATCGAGCACCTTCGGATCATCGGCACCAGGAATCTC
>JBPCVD010000315.1:0-4706 GCA_051010815.1 Rubripirellula sp. | reverse complement strand
CTGAATCGGGAATCCGGAATGATGCGATCTTTGCAAACCTGGCGAACGCCCAATTCGGCGGCGGCGATTTTGCAAACGCGATCGCCAGCTACCGCCGAGCTCTACGCTACGCCCCAGCCAACCAAGGCTACTGGGAGCAATTATCGCTCGCAGAGTCGATGCGAACCGGCGGTACGAGACCGAGTGAAGCCGAATCCCCTAACACGACTTTTCTCAGTGATGCATTGGCAACACTCAGACCCATCAATGACCTGGTACTTCATTTTGTCCCGCCTCTCACGGTACGATTCGTCGCGATCACCGCTTGGTTCTTTGCCTGGGGGCTCATCGCGTGGCGACTCCTGGCCACACCGAGTCACTGGAAACTTGGAACAGCGCTGCTGATGCTGGTCGCGATCATCGGCGCAGCATCTTTTGGTTTGCGGGTCTCGCAATACAGCGTCGACAACACTGCAATCGTTGTTCAATCTGAATTCACGTTACGCTCAGGCGATGGCCTGGAATTCGAACCGGTTCGCGAGATGCAGGAGTCCGATGGCATGCTTGTCCAAGTTATCGATCGCCGCAACGGTTGGCGCAAAGTTGAACTTCCGAACGGAATCATCGGCTGGACACCCAACTCGGTGTGCGAAGAGATCTGACTAGATCTACCTGCGAAACGAGACTGCTGCTTTGATGATTGAACGACGTATCAGCCCGATACGTTTCCGACACGCACTCTTCAGTCACCCACGACCAACCATTCCATCGCATCGGCACGTTGCTCGAAATCAAAGTGCCTGATGTCGGCGCTGACAAAGTGCTTGGCGATACTCGGCAGCACCGACAGCACTCCACTGTCGGTCACGGCGGCGACCCGCTCGATCTGTTTGTGATGTTCTTTCACGAAGCGAAAGTGGCTGACCAACCCTGCGAAGTCCTCCCATCCCGGAAACTTTTCGACGTAGATCATCAGCCCTCGAAGCTTTCCCGCCGATTCCAAATAGGGATCCACCACGGCAGCCAAATCCACAAAATCACTTTCCTGAAGCGGACCGCTGGGGGTCACAACCAGCACTCCTCGCTCAGTCATCAATTGATACTCGATCACGGGACGCTCTCCAATTTCAACGGATAGAAGATCGCGAGGACTCAGTGCTTGGATTCTTTCTTGGCATGTAGGTTTTCGGGTTTGACCATGAATCGCGGGATCTCGTTTGCCCCCGGCTCAATCTCCACCTCCAGGCAACCTCGCCGATCCACTTTCGGGCCCGCGTAGTTGACGTCGCGAAACCAGCCAACGCGTTCATGCCAGAAACGAACCTTGTGCGTTCCGACGGGCAGATTCTTCAGCTGCAGAAAACCATCTTCGTCGGAGACCGCCATGTAGGGCGTATCTCGCAGAATCACGTAGCCTTTCATCCATGGATGAATCAAACACCCAATCGGACTTGGTGCCGGCTCCTCTCTTGTGTACTGCAACTCAACTGAGCCACGATTTGGGATCGTACGTCACATCGGTGAATTGGCAATCAGCATCATGTGCGGCGCGTAGCCGAGCGAATCATCGTTGACCTGCACCATCGTCTGCGAAGTTCGAAGCAGCAGAACATGCGGCTCGAACCGCCCTTCCCGCATTTCGATTTTGACACGATCTTCGGCGGTCTGTTCGTAGGACGGATGCGCCATCACCTCTTCGCCTTTCGGCGGCATCAGGTACGCCACAACATTCGCCAATCCCTGATTGGCTGGATTGACGATCAACGACTCGTCAACGACCACATCGTCGATGCCGTACTTAGGTGAAATATCGAGCGGCTTTTGTACGGCTTCGCCGTCGTATTGAAAACGAACGCTCAAGTCGCCCCAAGTAGGTGCATCGCCCCTTGCACTCGAAAACGAACCACCGATGACGATAGCAGCGACGATTAACCGGATCAGCATCATGGAGTGCTCCCTGTCAGCGACTGAATGGTTTCAGTTTAACATCCACGCGTCACATGGACAGGCAGATCGCTAGCCAACGCAGAGTCCACCCTGATCCAAGGCACCAAGATCTGTGCAGGTAACACCCGATTTAGGGATTTCGGAGCTGGCGAGAACGTGTCGTCACCTCGGGCCAGTCTCGCAGCTCAACTCAACGAGGAACTCGGTCGAACCAAGAGTTGCCGCAGCATCGACACCAATGCAATGCCGGCGACGGAGGAATAGCCTACCGTCCAGGAAATCGAATGCGTCTCGGACCAAGAATACCAAGCCCCCAGAGACGCGATCGCGAAGACGCCCAGAGCAAGAATGGCAAGCGGAAACGAGCGACACGGCACAAACAATCCATAGATCGTTAACGCAACCGCCGTCAGCAACACGATGGCCATCAATAGCGTCAAAACACTCAAGATTTGTCTCCCAGTACATCGACCCAAGCAGGCCGATTCAAGTTACCACACCGTCCTATCAAGCAAGATCCTTTCGTGGCCCAAGCAATGCGAGAATCACACGGTTTTGTCTTCATGAACGGATATTTTTCGCGGCCATCCGACCAGAAAGGAGAGCCGCGATTGCCCATGACGCTCGGTCGCGCAACGCCACTGATAAGTCTGGTTTGGATCAGCCTCGTCTGCCATCGCCCTCCGCTCGTCATCATCGTACGTTCTCAACACGGAGACCACGCCGTCCCAACCGACGACCAACGGTAAGACCGGAATCACGTAGGTCCAAACGAGTCGCGAGAACCGAAAGGGGCGAATCCAGGGCGTGATCAGCAACACCATGATGGGCGACAAGGCGAATCGAATCAGATGCTCGACGTCCCTTTGCTGCGCCTCAAACACGGCAATCGGCATACCAGAGTCGACCGCATCGCGAATGACGGCAACAGCATCGCTGGATTGAAGGTGATGCAGACTTAGGAACATGGTGCGAATGCCCGCGAGTTCCTGCGGCACGTCGCGAGCATCGACAGGCTCGTCGAGGAAGTCCACTGCATCAAAGTCTTCGGCTAGATTGCTCAACGCATCCTGATTCGGATAGAGATCGGTCAGCGTGAGCCGCAGATTCGGATGCGTCTGCAACAACGAAGGCAACAACACGTTCCAAGCACCACCGCCGCCGGAAGCCAAGTCGACAATGTTTCGATGGCCCGACGCATTCAATGCATCTCGGAGAATAGGAATGGCGGGATCGAACAAGCCAAATTTCTCAACGACCGTCCGTAGAAAGTCGGTCATCAGATTCCGAAAGAGGCTCGGGAACCAACCAAGGTCCTCAAACTCGAATAGCTGAAACCGTCGCACGACCGTCTCCGTTGTTTGGAAGCAGATATCAACGAGGAGCCAAAGTCGACGCTGAACGCGTCAACGTGATCGACAACCGCGACAATCTCAACCCAGTCAAATCGTCGCGGTTGCGTGTAATCGACAAGGGGCACCGAACTATCGGCGGTAGACGATCAGTACCGGCGAGTCACAATACGTTGCTTCAGGCAAACGGGGATTGCTGCGAAGACCTTCCTAGGCGGCGACTCGTTGCGGCAAGGGATCGGCTGCAATCGTCAGTTCGGGAACGCGCCGGCGCTCAAGCAATTCGTCTTTCGAGAACAGGTATCGCCATGGGATCGCCTTGATATCCAAGATCATCCAAATCAGATTTCCGACCGCGGACGCCCAGCCATAGTCAGGAAACTCGCCACGCGAAACTAGTGGGAAGAAGATGAAGCCGAACCAAAATGCCTTGTAGATCAACTGCAGCGTGAACAGCGGCAAGAACTTCAAAGGAGCCCGCAAGCCAAAGGCACACAGAATTCCGACCGTTGTCCAGATACCGGCGACGGCGCCGTACATGATTGGATCTTGGACTGGCAAGGAAAACGGCATGCCGACCACCGACCGGGAAAAATCGGGCGCGATCAGCATCGTCGATCCTACCGTGATCCCCAGAAACGCCGTGAATCCATACAGCAATCGAATCCAAAAAAGATTGATCTCGCCATATTTTTCTGTATGGATCGTTTCAAACATCACGTCGAACCTTCTGGACCGCTCCTCGATCGGAGGCGGGCGTATGGCATTCTCAGGCAGCCCCTCCGTCAGGTTCATCGTCTTAAACTGCGCAAAGATTGACGATTCTGACAGGCCGCCTGCTGAACATATCGGCAAATCTGCAAATTCACTTCAGTCAATCTTGAGGGCTGCCGACGACTGTGGGGTCGCCAGAGGGGCCCGACGACCGAACGCTCGAAATGCCCCAATCGGCTCGAAAATGGCCGGAGTTTCGTACGCTTCCGCTCGCGAGGGACTTTCGACAAACTCTTGGCATGACGCCCGCCGCTGCTGAACTACTGCCGTACAAATCTCACGAACTCTCCGTGGGCCCGCACGCCCTGCGATACCTTGACGAAGGGACCGGGGGCGAGACGCTGCTGTGTGTCCACGGCAATCCGACGTGGAGTTTCTATTGGCGGAGGATTGTCGAGCGTTTTTCATCCGACCGGCGAGTGGTCGCCGTCGATCATTTGGGTTGCGGTCGCAGTGATCAGCCCTCGCGATCCGAGTTTCCCTACACACTTGCGGCCCATCGCGACAACCTCGTTGCGCTGATCGACTCCCTCGATCTCGATCGCATCACGCTCGTCGCCCACGACTGGGGCGGCGCAATCGGACTCGCATCCGTCCTGGAGCGCCAGGATCGACTGCAACGGATCATCTTATTGAACACGGGGGCCTTTCCGC